>JBJTKE010000342.1:0-5691 GCA_046096285.1 Chloroflexota bacterium | reverse complement strand
GCCGGATTTCATTTGCGCCGGGAGTCGATCCGGCGCTGGCGACGCTGCTGTTCGATCCGCAGACGTCGGGCGGGCTGCTGGCCGCCGGTCCGGAGGCGGATCTGCCGCGGCTGCTGGAGGAATCCGGGCGGCAGGGCGCGGGGTTCGCGGTCATCGGCCGGGTGACGGCGGGCGAGGGCATCCGCGTTGTGCCCTGACGGGGGCGCGGCGCACCGGGTTCCGCAGTCGCGCGAGGGGTGGCAGGGCCTGTTGCGGTCGCTCGGGATGCGGCCGAACAAGGGCTTTGGGCAGAATTTCCTGTTCGAGCGCGCGGTGGTTGAGCGGATGGTGGAGGAGGCGGGAGTCGGGCCGGGCGACACGGTGGTTGAGATCGGTCCCGGACTCGGCATCCTGACCGACGAACTCCTGCGCCATGCGGGGCGGGTGATTTCCATCGAGCTCGACCGGCAACTCTGGCCGCACCTGCGGCGGACGTTCGGGGAAGACCCCCGGTTTCTGCTGGTGGAGGGCGATGCGCTCGCGGTCGATTTCGGGGCGCTGATACCCGCGGGCGAGCGGTGGATGGTCGTGGCGAACCTCCCCTACTCCGCCGGCACGGCGATCGTCCGGAGGCTGCTGGAGTCGGCGGCGCCTCCTGCGCGGCTGACGGTGATGCTGCAACTCGAGGTCGCGGAACGGATGACCGCGCAACCGCCCGGGATGAGCGTGCTGGCGGTGGCGACGCAGTTCCATGCCGAGGCGAGGATCGCGTTCCGGGGTCCGCCGGTGGTGTTCCTCCCGCCGCCCGCCGTGGAGTCGGCGGTGGCGATCCTGGAGCCGCGGCGAGGTCCTGGAACCGCTGCCGACGCCACGGGCATGGTTCGTGATCGTCGCGCCGCGGCTGTTCATCGAGCGAAAAACGGCGACGCTCTACGCGGCGCTCGAGCCGCGGGATTTCAGCGACGGCGCCGCGGTTCGGGAGCAGGCTGCCCGGCTCCGGCGGGGAGAGCCGCTGGAGGCAGCGTTGCTGGTGAACGCCTTCACCCGCCCGTTGCTCGCGCTGCGGCCCCAACTCGGGGAGGTCCGGGAGGCGATGCGCCGGGCCGGGGCCACGCCAGCCCTCTCCGGGGCGGGTCCGACGCATTACGCGGCGTTCACCGACCTGGAGGAGGCGGCGCGCGCGGCGGCGACGTTGCGGCAGGCGCTCGGGGGGCAAGCGTCGATCGCGCTCTCCCCCGCCCTGCCGCCGCGGGAGGATGGGCGGGCGGAGAAGGCATCCGGCGACGGGCCGCATTAGAATGTACGCGGGGCGCGCTACTGGGGAGCCATGATCGAGCAAGGGATCACGATCAACGGCCGCTACCGGGTGGACCGATTGCTCGGGGAAGGCGGCATGGCGACCGTCTACCTCGGGCATGATCTGCTGCTCGGGCGGGATGTGGCGATCAAGGCGCTGCGCCCGCAGTACGCGGCCGATCCCGGGTTCCGCGCGCGGTTCCGCCGGGAGGCGCAGGCGGCGGCGGGCTTCGCCCACCCGAACATCATCGACATCTACGACGTCGGCGAACTCGCGGGCGTCCCGTACTTCGTAATGGAGTACGTCCGCGGCCAGACGCTGCGGGAGATCATCGACCGCGAGGGCCCGTTCCACCCTGACGACGTGGCCGGGCTGCTGCAGCAACTCTGCGCGGCGCTGGATTACGCGCACGAGCGGGGGTACGTGCATCGCGACGTCAAGCCGCAGAACATCCTGGGGACCGATGACGGTCACGCGATCGTGGCCGACTTCGGCAGCGCCAAGGGACTCGCCGACTCCGACCTGACGGACGCGGGCGGAGGAATGGGCACGATCCACTACATCAGCCCGGAGCAGGCCAGCGGGCTGATCGCCACGCCGGCCTCGGACATCTACAGCGCCGGGATCGTCGCCTACGAGATGCTGACCCGGATGCTGCCATTCGAAGCCGAGACGCCGGTCGGCGTCGCGATGCAGCATATCCAGGAGCCGCCGCCGCCGCCCTCCTCGCTGCTGCCGAGCATCCCGCCCGCGGTGGATGCGGTCGTGCTGCGCGCGCTGGAAAAGGACCCAACCCGGCGATTTCCCTCGGCGGGGGCCTTCGCCAGGGCCATGACCTACTGGCGCCAGTACCGGCCGCCGGTGGCGGCGGCCGCCGCGCCGCCCCAGCCATCGAGAGGCGCAGCGGCCGCGCCGGAATTCCCGCCGCGGACGGCGGGCGAGGCCGCGACGGCGCCCCTGCCGTCGCAGGCTCCGCGAGCGGCCACTCCCCCGCGGCCAACCCGCGAGGAACTGGAACGGGATCTGGGGCGGTCCCGCGGCGGCTGTTCGACGTGGATGGTGGCTGCGGTGGTGCTGGCGGGGTTGGCGGCGCTGATCTTCGCCGGCATCAGGCTCGGGGGCATCCCCTCGCCTGGCGGTTCGAATCCGCTCTCCGGCGGGGCCACGAGTACGCCGCTGCCAACCCGGCAGCCTCCCGCGACGATCCAGATCGCGGCGACGGTGGGGCCGTCGCCGACGCCCGCGCCGGTGATCGAAGCGCCGCCGACCGCGCCGCCGCCGACGCCTGCGCCGACCGTGCCCCCCACGGCGGCGCCGCCGTCCGCGGTGGCTGTGCCGGATTTCGTCGGTCGGACCATCTCCGAGGCGGCGGCGCTGGCCGCGAGCCAGGGGCTTACCCTCGAGATCGGCCCGTACCTGCCGAGCGACCAGTACCCGCTCGATGCGGTGGTGGTCCAGGATCCGCCGCCCGGCGACACCGTCGAACCGGGCGGGTCGGTCCTTGTCCAGCCCAGCAGCGGACCGGCGGGCGTGAACCTGGACGGCCTCAACCTGACCGGCATGGCGGCGAACGAAGCCGAGCGCACCCTCCGTGACCTCGGACTGATGCCGCAACGGCTGGAGGTGGGCAGCCGCGACGTGCCCGAAGGGTCGGTCGCGGGCTACGAACCGTCGGGTGAGGTGTATCCCGGCGACGCGGTGGTGCTGAAGGTGAGCATGGGAGACCGGGTGCAGATCCCGGTGGACATCCAGGGCATCCCGGTGGACGAGGCGGCCCAGCGGCTCAAGAGCCTCGGATTCCGCATCGGCCAGCGGTTCGGAGCGGACCGCAAGACGATCGAGGCGAGCGGCATCGATCTCGCCGCCGCGGGGATCGAGGACCAGGATCTGGTCGGGGTGCAGGGCCGGGACGCCGGGTTCGGAGCATGGATGAAACCGGGCTCCAGCATCGATCTCGTCTACTTCGATCGCAAGGGCGGCGGCTGACGATGGCCGCGCGGCATCCGGGCCGGGCGATATCCCGCCGGTTGCTGGCCGCCTGTTCGTTCCTGCTCGCCGTCATCGGTTTCGGCGCGATCAACCTGTTGTGGGCACGCGAGTACGGGGAACCCCGGGTGATCCTGCTCGGCGCCGGGAACCGGCTGTCCGCGCTGGTCACCTCGGGTCATGCCCGGGTCCTGATTGCGACCGGCGATGATCCGGCGGCGGCGGCAAACGCCCTGAACGCCGCCCTGCGCCCGACGCTGCCGCGGCTGGATGTGCTGATCGCGGCGGGCAACGGGGCCGACCTGGCGGTCCCGGCGGCCCTCGCTGGCGACCCGGACACCCGCCTGGAACTGGCGATCGCCCCGTTCGCGCGGCCGCCGGACTGGCCGGCGCTGCAGGCGATGCAGGACGTCGGCGGCCCGCGGCGGCTCAACCTGCCGAACGGCGTCGCGGTGACCATCGAGAGCGCGGATGCGGCGGAGCCCTCCGCGCCGGAGCCGCGCTGGGCATGGCGGGCCGTGGTGGAGCGTGGCGCCTCGCGGGTGGTGGTGCTGTCCGACGGGGACGCCGCCGGGCTGTTCAGCCCGGCCGGCGCGCCGAACGTGCTGGCGGTATCCGGCGGCGAGCCGCTCGAGGCCTGGCGGGAGTATCCCGCGCCGCTGCTGGCGTTTGGCGACGAGGCACTGCCGCCGGGGGAATTGCGCGACTCGCTGCGGCGCGACGACGACGGCCCCGACTGGACGGTGCGGGTGTTCCCGGGCGAGGCAGCGGTGTTCCACTTCATCGACGGGGGCGTGGAGAGCGATCCGGGAACCACCATGCGGCTGTCGGGGACGCCCGCGGCCGAATGAGCGCCCGTCAGGACTGGCGGGCGCTTTTCTCGCGAGCGAACTCCGAGCGGGCGGCGGCGAGCAGGTCCGGATCGGTCAGCAGATCGATGCCGGTGAGCGCCATCGCCTTGGCGACCTTGATGGTGTTGGCGTAGCCGAGTTCGGAATCGGCGGCGTCGACCACGTCCTGCGAGTGCCAGGTGCAGACCCGGTCGAGAATCGGGTAACTGGTCTCGACCGAGGGCACGAGGTAGCTGACATTGCCCCAGTCGGTGGACCCGCCCGGCGGTTCGGGGGCGGCCTCCGGCATGGCGAGCCCGACGGCGTCGATGTGGCGGCGCATGGCGCGGGCGATGGGGTAGCTCACGATCATGTCGAAATTGGGCTTCTCCGGCAGCGTGAACTCGAGGTCGCACCCGGTGACGAGGGACGCCCCTTCGGCGATCCTGCGGACCTTCTCGACGAGTTCGTTCATGTAGGCCACGGTGGCGCCGCGAATGTAGAACTCGGCGGCGGCGTAGTGCGGCACGACGTTGGGGGCGTCGCCGCCGTGGGTGATGATGCCGTGAATCCGGGCGTCGGCCTTGACGTGTTGCCGCAGGGCGTCGATGCCGTTGAAGGTGGCGATGACGGCATTGAGAGCGTTGCGACCGTTCCAGGGGTCGGCGGCGGCGTGGGCCGCCTGTCCGCGGAAGGCGATCCGCGCGGAGATGCAGGCAAGCGCCTGGCCGGTGCCCTCGATGGTGGGACAGAAGGCCTCGCTGGTGCCGGGATGGGCCCCCATCGCGGCGTCGACGCCGTCGAACACGCCGGCGTCGGCCATGATCACCTTGCCGCCGATGGCCTCCTCCGCCGGGGTGCCGAACACGGTGACGCGACCTCCGGGCAGGTGGCGCAACGCCGCTGCGAGGCCGAGTCCGGCGCCGATGCCGGCGATGGCGATCAGGTTGTGACCGCACCCGTGGCCGAGATTGGGGAGCGCGTCGTACTCGGAGAGGTAGGCGATGTGGGGACCGCCCTCGCCCGCCGACGCGGAGAAGGCCGTGGGGAGGTCGGCGACGCCACGGGTCAGTTCGAAGCCGCGCTCCTCGAGAAACTCCATGCAGGCGGCGCTGCTCTCGTACTCCTGGAGGGCGATCTCCGGGTGACTGTGGATGAACCGGGAGAGGCGGACGAGACTGTCGGCGGCGGCGTCGATGGCGGCCAGAGCGGCATCGCGGGCGGTCTGCACCGCCGGATCATGTTTCAGGTCAACCACGTCGCACTCCTCGGGCGGCGCCGCTGCCGTCGCCGGCCCGGGACGCCACGTCACCGGACTAGAGGGTCTTGCCGCACTCCGGGCAGTAGAGATCGTTGGGGCCGGCGGCTGCGCCGCAGGTGGCGCATTGCCTGCCGCCGCTGCCGCCCACGACGCTCAATCGGTCGAGCGGGTCGTTTCGGCCCCAGGCGGCCCAGGTGGCGGCGGCGGCGCCCGCGGGCCGCGGTTGGCCGGCGGCGTTGCCAGTCCCGCCCGGAGCGGTTCCCGGTTGCCAGGGCGCGGCCGGGGCCTGCGGCAGGGGGGCGGTTTCTGCGAGACCACGCTGAGCCGGGGCCGCGGGC
>JBJTKE010000341.1:0-5895 GCA_046096285.1 Chloroflexota bacterium | reverse complement strand
TCGCTCCGAGTTCGAGCGCCTCCAGCAGTTCGGTGTTGAAGACCTTGCCCCGGTCCCTGATCCCGATGTGACCGTAGCTGCGCCGGAGATCGCCGATGGTCGCCTTTGCCGACTCCATGCCCTCGGCATCCCGCACGACGGACACCTTGTCCATCATGACTTCCTGCATGGTGGCCCGGATGTCGGCCGCATTTTCCGTGCCGTGACTGGAGAGGAGCGCATCCACCTGCGCCCGCGCCACGAACTCGGGGTCGGCGGGAAGCGGCGGCAGATCGTTCTCGCGGATGAACTGGAGCATGTGCTTGCCGGCCCGGCGGCCAAAGACCACCAGGTCCACCAGCGAATTGGTGCCCAACCGGTTGGCCCCGTGCACCGAAACGCAGGCGGACTCGCCGGCAGAGTAGAGCCCCGGGATGGCCGAGGCGGACTCGTCGCGGATGACGCGGGCGTTGACGTCGGTCGGCAGGCCGCCCATCGCGTAGTGGGCGGTCGGCTGGATCGGGATCATCTCGGTCTTGGGTTCGACGCCGAGGTAGGTCCGCGCGAAGTCGGTGATGTCCGGCAACTTGGCGTCGATGACCGACGGGTCGAGGTGGGTCAGGTCCATGTACACATAGTCTTGCCCGTTGACCCCGCGGCCTTCCTTGATCTCCTGGTAGATGAACCGGGACATCATGTCGCGGGGAGCGAGGTCCTTCAGGGTGGGCGCATACCGGGCGGCGAACGCCTCGCCCTCGCCGTTGCGGACGATGCCGCCCTCGCCGCGGGCCGCTTCCGAGAGGAGGATACCCATCTTGTACAGGCCGGTCGGGTGGAACTTGTAGAACTCCATGTCCATCAGCGGCACGCCACGCCGGTAGGCGACCGCCACGCCGTCGCCGGTGCCGGCCAGTGCGTTGGAGGTGATCTTCCAGACGCGCCCGTAGCCGCCGGTGGCGATGAGCACGGACTTGGCGTGGATCGTGTGGATCTCGCCGGTCTTGACCTCGAGGGTGACGACGCCGCAGGCCCGGCCGTCATCCGAGAACAGGATGTCGAGCAAGTGGTGCTCGTCTAAGAAGTTGACGTTGTGCTTGATTCCCTGCTGGTAGAGGGTCTGGATGATCATGTGCCCGGTGCGGTCGGCGGCGTAGCAGGCCCGGCGCACCGGACCTTCGCCAAAATTGCGGGTGTGGCCGACGAACCGGCGCTGATCGATCTTGCCCTGCGGCGTGCGGTTGAACGGCAGCCCCATGTGCTCGAGTTCGAGCACGGCGTCGATCGCCTCGCGGGCCAGCACCTCGGCGGCGTCCTGGTCGACGAGGTAGTCGCCGCCCTTGACGGTGTCGAACATGTGCCACTGCCAGTGGTCTTCCTCGGTGTTTCCGAGCGCGGCGCTGATGCCCCCCTGGGCGGCGCCGGTGTGCGACCGCGGCGGGTACAGCTTGCTGACGACGGCGATGCTCGCCTGTCCCGCCAGCTGGATCGCCGCCATCAGCCCGGCCCCGCCGGCGCCGACGATGACCGCATCGAATCGGTGGTAGGCCACGACAACCTCCTGGTCCACGCTCGGCCGCCGGATCGGCCGCGATTTCGGGCCGCGCCGGGCGGGCGCGGCGAAACCCGGCGTTTCCGGGAAACATCCAGTCGGAACGCTAGGGGGTGCGCCGCACCGTGTCAAGGATGGCGACGTTGCGCGCATTGCGCTCGCCGGACCCGCCCGGACAGCCGGCCGCGGCCGCGGGGCTGACGGGGCCTGTCAGCAGGGTCCGCCACTCCCGCGGTGCTACACTTGGCACGGTCCGATTCGGACTCAGGCTGCTCCGTCGTCTCCCGGCGCGGTGGTCTCCCCGCCCCGGAGTTCGACGTGCAAGCCCGCCACAAGGAGTCCGCGTGACCCGCCCCGATGCCGCCCAGGTGTCGCTGTTCCTGGCCTCCGCCGAGCGGCTCGCTCCCGGCGTCGCGGCGCTTGCCGCGCGCATCGCCGAAGCGCCTGCCCCGACCAACGACGAAGCCGAGCGTTCGGCGTTGTTCGAGCGGCTTTGCCGTGAGCGTGGGCTGCATACTGACGTGGACGCCCTGCACGATGTGGTGGCGGTGGTGCCCGGAGAACGCTCCGGCGACGATGCGCCCGCGGTGCTGGTCGCGGCCCACCTCGACACGGTGTTTTCCCGCGACACGCCCATTTCGATCCGCGCCGACGGCGATTTCCTGCACGGTCCCGGCATTGGCGACAACAGCGTCGGCCTGGCGTCGACCTTGGCGGTGGCCGACCTGCTGCGCGAGACCGGAGTCGTTCCGGCCGTCGATGTGCTGCTGACCGGGAACGTGGGCGAGGAGGGGCTTGGCAACCTGCGCGGCATCCGGGCCGTCATCGACGCCAACCCCCGCATTGCCGCGGTGATCGCGGTCGAGGGCCACAATCTCGGAAGGGTCACGCACATCGCGGTCGGCAGCAGGCGGCTGCGGATCACCGCGGTCGGACCGGGCGGGCACTCGTGGGGCGATTTCGGACGGCCGAACGCCATCCATGCGCTGGCGCGGCTGATCGCGGACCTCGACGCCATCGTGCTGCCGTGGGCGCCGAAAACCACGCTCAGCGTCGGCATGATCGAGGGCGGCATCTCGGTCAACACGATCGCGCCGAGCGCGACCTGCCTGCTGGATCTGCGGTCGATCGATGCCGGCGCGCTGGCGCGGCTGGTTCAGCAGGTGGAGGAGGCGATCGCCCGCGCGGAGGGAGATGGCATCCGCTTCGACGTGGAGGTGCTGGGCGACCGGCCCGCCGGCGAGGCGGCGCTGTCGAGCCCGGCAGTGCGGGCGGCGACCGGGGCGCTGGCGGCGCTGGGCATCGAGCCGTCGTTCGACGCGTCGAGCACCGACGCCAACGTGGAGTTGAGCCGCGGCATTGCGGCGGTGTGCATCGGACTCACACACGGCGGCAACGTGCACCGGCCGGACGAGTACATCGACACCCGGCCACTGGCGGCGGGGATCACCCAACTCGCGCTGCTGGCGCTCGAACTGGCGAGGATGGCCGATGCGGGCGTCATCGCCCCGCGTGGATGAGCGGGCCGGGCCGGTGAGCGGCGGCTTCGTGGCGGTGGCGCTGGAGACGGCGGGCCCGGATCCCATGCGCCTCGAGGTGGTCGAGGCGGCGCTGGTGGCGGTGAGCGGGGATGGCGGGCGGGAACGACTGGAGACGCTGATCCGGCCGTCTCACGACATATCCCCTGAATGGCTCGATGCTGCCGGTCTTGAGCGGTCCGACTTCGCCTTGGCTCCCGACTGGGCCGAGTTCGCCCCGCGGTTTCGCCGCCTGATCGCGGGCAGGCCGCTCGTCGCAATGAGCGCCGCCACCCTGCGCGCAGCGCTGGATGCCGCCGGCATGTACCTGCCGAACCCGGTGTACGACGCCGGCGACCTCGCCACGTTCCTGCTGCACGATCAGCCGAGTTACCGCCTGGAGGCCATTGCCGCCGCCCTGGGCATCGATCCGCCGCGCGGGCGCGGGGCGATCGCAACGGCGGAGACCACCGCGGCGGTTTTCAGCGAGTTGTTGCGCCGGGTCGACCGTTTTGACGGCACGATGCTCGAGCAACTTGCGTTCCTCACCCGTTTTGGCGGCCTCCCGGAGGCGGAGGTGTTTGCGGCAGCGGCGAAAACGGCGCCCTCCGGCCCGCTCTTCGCCGCTGGCATCGGTGAGGAACGGATCGGCGCCCCCGAACTCGCCTTCCTCAACCACCGCGAGCGACCGGAACCGCTCCGAGAAACCGGCTCCCGCGGCAAGATCGATCCCGCCGCCGTCTCCTCCGCGCTGGCGACCGGCGGACCGCTCAGCCGCACCGTCCGGGACTACGAGCGGCGTCCCCAGCAGGAGGCGATGGCGCTCAACGTGGCCAAAGCGTTCAGCAGCGACCAGCACCTGCTGGTGGAGGCCGGCACCGGAACCGGCAAGAGCCTCGCCTATCTGCTGCCCGCCGCGCTGCACGCCCGGGAAACCGGGGAGAACGTCGTCATCTCCACCAACACGCTGGCCCTCCAGGACCAGTTGTTTCGCAAGGACCTGCCCGACCTCGAGGCGGCGCTGGGTCTCGACGCCACTGACGGCCTGAAGGCCACGGTGCTCAAGGGCCGCCAGAACTATCTCTGCCTGCGGTCGTGGTTCTCGTGGCAGCGCTCCGCGCCGGCTGACCCCGCCGAGGCGCGCCTCCGCGCCCGGATCATGACCTGGCTGCCGGACACCGAAACGGGGGACCGGGCGGAACTGCGCCTCTCCGCGGAGGAGGAGGCCGGCTGGCGGAACGTCGCCGAGGACGAGGACGCATGCGTGGCTTCGCGCTGCCCGTTTTTCCAGCGCAACCAGTGCTTCCTGTACCGGGCCCGGAAGAAAGCCGAGGCGTCGCACCTCGTCATCGTCAACCATGCGCTGCTGCTTTCGGACGCCGTCTCGCCGAGCCGCATCCTGCCCGAGTACGAGCGCCTGATCGTCGACGAGGCGCATCACCTCGAGGATCAGGCCACCACCCAGTTCGGTCACAGCATCTCGGAACGCGATCTCGCCGATCTCGCCGACGCGGTGGCCCGGCGCGATGGCGGGATGGCTGGCGGCTGCATCGCCGTGGCCGCCGCGTTCCTGCAAACCGTCGCCGCCGACGAGAAGTCCCGGCTCGCGGGCGCCGAGGCCGGAAACCGGGTGCTCGCCGCCATCGGGCATGCAGATGCGCTGCGGTCGGGCGCGGCGCGCTTCTTCGCCGCCGCGCACGGTCTGGCGGTAGCCCGCGGCGGCGGCATGGACCGGTCGCTGCGGCTTGTCGACGCCGTCCGCGCCGATCCCGGCTGGGAGTCGGTGGAGACGCTGCTCCTGCCGCTCGACGGGGCATTGCGGGCGCTCGACGATTAACTCCGGTGGAGCGCACAGGCCCTCGCCCGGTGCGATCTGCCCGCCGGCGACGAGGAACTCCTGCTCCAGCGTGACAGCCTGCAACTCGACATCGAGATGGCGGAGCGCGACCTGCGCGAACTGGCCGCCCGGCTCCGGGCCGCCGTGACCGAGCCGGACCCGGGCATGGTGTACTGGATCGAACGCTGGACCATCGGCGATCGATGCTCGCTCCATGCCGCGCCGATCGAGGTGGGCGCGGTCCTGCGCGAGCGTCTGTTCGGCAACCTCCGCACCGCGGTGCTGACCTCGGCCACGCTCACGACCGATGGCGCGTTCGATTACATCGGCGACCGCCTCGGGATGGAGCACGCCGAGACGTTCGCCGTCTCGTCTCCGTTCGATTACGAGCGGTCGACCCTGCTGTTCCTGGCCGACGACATGCCCGAACCGTCGTCGCCCGCCTATCCGGCGGCGTTGCAGCGGTTGCTGATCGAGACCTGCGCCGCCACCGGCGGCCGGGCGCTCGTGCTGTTCACCTCGTACGCGTCGTTGCAGGCGACGGCCCGCGCCATCCGCGACCCGCTGGCCCGGCAGGGGATCACCGTGCTCGCCCAGCGCCAGGACGGGGCGCCGCGGCAGTTGATCGAGCACCTCCGCGAATCGCCGGCCACCGTGCTTCTCGGCACCGCGACCTTCTGGGAAGGGGTGGAGATCGTTGGCCCGTCTCTGAGCCTGCTGCTTATCGCCAAACTGCCCTTCAGCGTGCCATCCGATCCGGTGTTCGCCGCCCGCAGCGAGCGGTTCGATGATCCCTTCGGCCAGTACGCGATCCCGCAGGCCGTCTTGCGCTTCAAGCAGGGGTTCGGCAGGCTGATCCGCAGCACCGCGCAGACGCCCCGGTCGCGGCTGCTGCGGATCAGCCTGCCGAACCCCTGCTTGAAGCGCAAGACGGCCTGCGGGATCGCGTACTGGCCGAAGGGATCATCGAACCGCTCGCTGCGGGCGGCGAACACCGGATCGGATGGCACGCT
>JBJTKE010000340.1:0-2996 GCA_046096285.1 Chloroflexota bacterium | reverse complement strand
GAGTGGTCGTCCCCACGCGTGTGGGAGAGAACCAACGCCGGACAATGCCGTGCGGCTAGAGCGGTTGTCGGAAGTCCTGACGGTCACGCATGGTAGCCTGCGGCCCGGAAGAATCCCGCGCAGTCGCCGGGCGTGATCGTCGCCAGCACCTCCCCCACGGCGGCGACCACCGCCTCATAGCTGCGGGCCTGCAGCCGCCGCAGCGCCGCCTTCGTCTTGGCGAAGGCTTGTTCGATCGGGTTGAAGGCCGGAGAGTAGGTCGGCAGGAACAGCAGCCTGCACCCCGCCGCCTCGATCGCGTGCTGCGCCCGTGCCCTCTTGCGCACCGACAGGTTGTCCAGCACCACCACCTGGCCCGGCCGCAACGATGGCGCCAGGTCGCACTCCACGACGACGTCGAACACCGTCCGGTCCACCGCCCCCCGCACCACCATGCTCGGTCCGATGCCCTGCCGATCCAACATCGCCAGCCGGGAGCTGTGGTCGCGGTGGCCGCGCGGCTCCCGCCCGACCACCCGGTGACCACGCGGTCCGCGACCGTAGCGCGGCGTCATCGTGGTCGGGGTCGCCGGATCGTGGAGGAAGATCAGGTCCGCCGGATCGAGATCGGCCCACCGCAGACGCCAGGCCGCCCGCGCCGCCTCGTCGCGCTCGCACGCGATCAGGGTCCTGTTTTCGCGTCACCCCGGCCCGGCGCAGCAACCGGCTGAGCGTGGACAGCCCCAGCCGGCGGCCGGTGGTCTGCTCCCACCAGCCGGAGGTCTCCGCCAGCGTGGCGTCGGGATGCGCGCTCACCCAGCCCAGCAAGGTCAGCCGCTGCTCCGGGCGGCCGCCAGCCAGCGGTCGAGGGTGCGGAGCGAGACGCCGTGAGCGAGCGCCACATCATGCCGCACCATGCCGGTCTCGACGGCGGTGACGGCACGTTCGCGGACGTGGCCGGGGACGCGGGTTACCATGCCCTATCGTGACATCATGTCACAAGTTCGGGCAACCGCTCTAGACTCTGGCAACGAGGCGACGTCGCCACACAGTAGGGGTGGAGGACGGACCTATGGCACTCATGGCGTATTGGACCTTCAAGGCCTATCAAAACGATATGGCTGCTGGCTGGGATCTCAGCTTTAACTCTCGGCAGCGACGTTTGCATACTGCGATTTCCCCGGGCGAGCGGCTGTGGATTGTCGGCCCTCGCCCCGCTCAAGGCGGATGGGAGTATGTGCTGCGAGCCTGTTTGTGGATTAGCGAATTGGTCGAAAACGGTTCCGAGCACCCGTATGGTCCCTTTGGCGTGATTGGGGACTCACGTTTTTCCGCTGAGTTCGCACCTGACGGTCCAGAGATGAGCGAGGTCTTGCTCGCGTTGGAGTTTGCCCCGAGAAAGCCGATCAAGTCCCGGGCGGCCATTGCGATGAGCCTGCAAACGATCCGGTCGCTATCGGCCGAGGACGACGTTCGACTCCTCAACTGGGCGAAGTCCTTGCAACATGTTGCACTGCCCGATTTCGAGTAGTCAGCAGATAGCCAGCGCTTGAGCCATCACAGCCAGAAGGATTGACCCGTCCTCGGTGCCGGGGCCGGAACCGCTCGCTGTCGCGTCGTGTGGAGCTCCGGATCGGGGACCTGGCGCGTCCGGCCCCGGGTCCAACAGGAACGGAAACCGACGCGACTCGACATAACGTTGTATGCTCTTTCCGACGAGAGCGGCGACTCCCGGTGAGCGCCGCCCCGAGGGGAGGGGCCAGGTGCCTGAAACAGGATCGGCGGCAACGGGCGTGGACGCGGCCAGCGCCGCGCCAGCACCAGGGACGGGACCGGAGAGCGCGGCGGGCGAGCCGCCCGCGCAGGCGGTAGCGGCGGAGACCATCGACGCCCTGCCGGAGCCGTGGCAGCGGGAGATCCGCAAGCTGCGGCGGGAGAACGCGGAGGCGCGCAAGGCCCTGCAGGCCCACGAGGACGCCAACCGCAGCGAACTGGAGCGGGCGAGCGGCGAGCGCGACCGGCTCGCGGCCGCGCTGGCCGGCCGCGAGCAGTTGCTGCGGGCGGTGACCGCGCGCTACGAGGTGGCGCGGGCGGCGGCGAAGCTGGGGGCCGACCCCGAGGTGCTCTACCGCTACGTCCGCGACGACCTGAAATTCGACGAGGAGACCGGGGAGATCACCAACCTGCCCCGGGCGCTGGAGGCGGCGCGGAACGCGGCCCCGGCGCTCTTCCCGCAGGCCGGCCCCCTGGTGGGCCGGGCGGACGCCGGCGCGGCGGCCGCGGCTCCCGACAGCCTGGACATGAACGCCTTCTTACGGCGGCAGCGCCGCAGATAGGATGCACCCGTGAGCTTCAACAACATCGTCTCCCGGCAGGACGTGGCGCCCCTGCTGGTGCCGGAGTCTGTTTCCGCCGCGATGCTGGACGACGTGACCTACACCAGCGCCGCGCTCTCGCTCGGGCGGCGGATCGCGATGCCGAGCGCGTCGGCGCGGTTCCCGATCCGGTCGGCGTTGCCGGTGGCGAATTTCGTCAACGGCGACACCGGGCAGAAGCAGACGACCGAACTGAGCTTCGACAACCGGTTCATGTACGTGGAGGAGATCGCGGCCATCGTGGTGGTGCCGGACGCGGTGGCGGAGGACGCGAGCTTCGACCTGTGGGGGGAGATTCGCTCGCAGCTGGCCGACGCGTTCGCGGCGGCGATCGACGCGGCGATCTTCCTGGGGGCCGGGAAGCCGGTGAGCTGGCCGAAGGGGCTGATCGAGCAGGCGCGGGAGGCCGGCAACGTGGTGACCCGGGGGACGGCGGCCCAGAAGGACGGCGGGCTCGCCGAGGACATCAACCAGCTGATGGCGAAGGTCGAGCAGGACGGGTACGACGTGAACCGGTTCGTCGCGCACCGGAGCTTCCGGGCGCGGGTGCGCGGGACGCGGGCGACCGACGGGCAGCGGCTGCTCGACTTCTCCGGGGGATCCGACTCCATCGAGGGGGTGGGGGTCAGCTACGGGCTGGAC
>JBJTKE010000339.1:0-2444 GCA_046096285.1 Chloroflexota bacterium | reverse complement strand
CAAGAACCCATCACGGATATCCGCGCCGATGCGGGACTTGATCTGCTGGTAGAGCGGCATCGATGACCGCGCGTCGATGACCACCGCCGGGTCTCCATGTGCTCGCCTTCGGTCCCCAAGGTGATTATATCGGGACATATTGACCTTGCAAGCCGTCAGTCCGCCACCACGCCGCTCCATTCCAGGATCAGGCTGGCGTAGACCTTGCAGGCGTCGACAACCTCCTGCACCGGAACGCACTCATTGGTTCCATGCGCGCCGAGCGAAAGATCCCCGGGCCCGAAAATCACCACGGTCTCGCCAGCCGCCGCCATGAAGTTGGCGTCGCACGGTCCCGGCAGGCATCCATAGGCGGGTCGCCCGCCGAGGGCCTTCGTGTAGGCGTCGCCCAGCGCCACCACGCCGGGGTGGGTGATCGGCGTGTCGAGCGGCTCCATCGCGGCGTGGATGACCGGATACTCGATCGTCGGCGGGTGGACGCGCAGCCAGCTGTCACGCGCCACGACCCCGGCGATCGCCTCCCCAATCTCGGAAAGAACCCCCTGGCACGAGTCGCCGGGACGCACGACCGCCGCGAACACGGCCTCGCACGAAGGAGGCATCTCGGCCCGCAATGACCCGCCCTGGATGAAGACCGGGCTGACGTTCATCCCCCCCGGAGGCATCAGGGGGTGCTTCCGGTGCAGCGCCCAGTCACGTTCGAGGGCCGAGATCGCATCCATCAGCATTCGCATCTTCTCGACCGCGTCGACGCCCGGGGGCGGTTCGTCGCCCGGTTGCGGATACACCGCACGGTACCGCGCAGCGGGATGCAGGCTCTTTCCCTCGACCAGGAGGCGGAAAAAGAACCAGCCCATGCCCGCTGGCGCGATCCGGAGCGAGGTCGGCTCACCGTTCACGATCAACGGTGCACGGTATCCCCGGCGCAGGGCACTGAGTGGGCCGATCTCTGCCTCCGAGGTTTCCTCGCCGATGGTGATGGTCGCGATCACGTCGGACGCAGGACGAAAACCACAGTCGTGCACCGCCCGCATTGCCCAGAGAAACGCGGCATTACCCGCCTTCATGTCTGTCGTGCCACGGCCGTACATTCGACCGTCGCGGATTTCGGCGCTCCATGGATCTCCCACCCAGTGCGCCCGTTGCTCCGCGCTCACGCCGACCGTGTCGGTATGGCCGTTGTAGGCCAGCGCATGCTCGACGCTCCCGCCCGGGCTCCGGATGCCGGCGGCGACGTTGGGCTGGCCCGGCTGGTCCTCCCACATGTCCAGCGTATCGAACATCCCCCAGCCGGCGAGTTCCCTCGCCAGCCACGCCTGGCAGGTTCGGGTCTCGCCGGGCAGGTCTTCCGGCGCGCTTCCGGGGGTGACCGACGGGATGCGGACGTAGCCGGCAAGAAACTCCAGCAATGGTCCGCGCGTCTCGTCGATGCGATCGAGCACTCGCTTGCGACGGGCGTCGATTTCTTCAGCCATCACCATGGCCCTCTCCATCGCCGGACGTGTCAGGGGGTCTTCGGTACGCCTGGCTGCTACGCCGCGGGTGGCTGGTAGTGACCCTCTTCCGCCACCCATTCGAGGTCCGATTCGATGAGGCAGTCGCGGGAGGGCCGGCCCAGTTCGTCCCAACCCATCATGCGGTAGTACGTGGCGATCGCGCCGGCAAAAGACGACCGGTCGATCCGCTGTCCGGTCCAGGTTCCCTGCCGGATCGGTTCGTCGAAGAACCGGTCAGGCAAGGTGTCGTCGGCGGCCCCCAGGCCCTCCCGAAGGTTGTAGACGCGCATGAGCTGGTTCCTGCGCTCCCCGAGCTGCATCAGCTCCCAGGACGAGGCGTCCCAACCCGTCACCGCACCCAGGAGCTCGGCCATCTCCTCCATCCGAAGGGCCCGCGTCGGCGCCGCGGCGTAGATGTTCAGGTCGAGCGCGTCGCATCCCGACCATACCGTGTTCAGCAGCCGGTAGTTCCTGACCTTCCGGCGGCTGACTTCCTGCATCGGCACCCGCTCCAGGATGCCGAGCGTGCGCGACCCATCGAGAGTGTGCGGCCAGCCGACGTGCAGGTCGTAATCCCAATCGTGTTCGCAGATGTCGAATCGCGGCCCAATCGGGGCTGTAGCGTAGCCGAGCGCCAGGTTGGTCTGGGTTCGCGGCTCGAATACGGCGAGTTCGAGCCCCTTGACCTCCATCGCGAGCCGCCCGGCTCCGCCACCGATGACGGCCGCAGCCCGTTTGCTCCCCTCGGCGAGGAGGTCGCCCACTCCCTGCCGCCGGGCGATCATCCGGACCAGTCGAAGCACCCCCTCCGGATCACCGAACCGGATCGGCGCCGACGGATGCTCCTGCAGCAACCCGCGCTCCACACACTCCATCGCCATCGAAAGCGTGAAGCCGAGCGACGTGGGATCAAGGCCCAGTTCATTGCACAGGATGTTCGCCCTGAAC
>JBJTKE010000338.1:0-8212 GCA_046096285.1 Chloroflexota bacterium | reverse complement strand
TGGAGACGGCTGACTCTTCGGTGCACGTTCCGCGTGGTCCGAGACAGTCGGTTTTCACAGGGGACTCCGGGGGTATCGGGTTTCGGGTGTCGGGTGTCGGGTAATGGGTGTCGGGTGTCGGGTATCGGGTGTCGAGTGTCGGGTGTTGGTTGGTGGGTGTCGGGTATCGGGTGTCGGGTGTCGGGTGTCGGGTGTTGGTTGGGGGGTGTCGGGTGTCGGGTGTCGGGTATCAGGTGTCGGGTGGTGGTGCTGGGTATGTTGTAGCAGGAATCGGGCGCGGGAGGCCTGCGGACGATCGTTCGGCGCCTGCGCCATATACTAGCCCCATGAGCCCGAGGAAGAAGCGTCCACCAAAAGTGCGGCCGGAAGATCCCCACGGGGTGGATGCGCCGTGGCGCGTGTTCCTGGCCGTGCCGATGCCGCCCGCGGCGCGGGAGGCCGCCGCGGGGGTGATCGAGCGGCTGCGGCCGCTGGACTGGCCGATCCGCTGGACGGCGCCGGAGAACCTGCACCTGACGCTGCACTTCCTCGGGGAGCAGCCGCGAGAGCGGGTCGAACTGTTGCGGCTGGCGTTGCCGCCGGTGATCGCACGGCACCCGGCGTTCGCGTTGCGGACGGGCAACCTCGGGGCGTTTCCCACGGTGCGGCGGCCGCGCGTGCTGTGGCTGGGGCTGCACGGACCCGCCCACCGGCTGGAGGCGCTGCAGGCGGAACTTGGGGCGGCGCTGCGGGAACTGGAGTTTCCGCTGGAGGCCGAGGCCTTTCACCCCCACGTCACGTTGGGCCGGGTGCGCAACCAGGGAACGCCGACCGTGCCGCTGCGCGACCTGCCGGAGGCGATCAGGCGCGAACTGGCCGATCCCGCGACCGGGGCGATGGCCGGGCCGCCGGCGATCGCGGTGCCGGTCGACCGGGTCGAACTGGTGCGGTCCTACCTGAGCCACGAGGGATCGCGGTACGAGACGATCGCGGCGTTCCCGTTGTCGCTGTCGCGGCCGGAGCCGGAGGAGTGAGCGGGCCGGTCCGCCTGCGGGCGCTGCGGATCGCGGTAAGCGCGGCGGGCGACGCCGACCCGGCCGCGCTGGATCTGGCGGAGCAGGTGGGCCGGGAGATCGCGCGGCTGGGGTGCGTGCTGGTCTGCGGCGGGCTGGGCGGCGGCATGGCGGCCGCCTGCGCGGGGGCGAAGGCCGGGGGCGGGGTGACCATCGGCATTATTCCCGGCTACGACGCGGCGGCGGCGAACGAGCACGTCGACCACGTGATCTGCACCGGCATGGGGCAGGCGCGGAATACGCTGGTGGCGGCGAGCGGGGATGCGTTGGTGGCGGTCGGCGGCGGGCTGGGCACGCTCTCGGAGATCGCGCTGGCGCTGCGGCTGAATCGGCCGGTGGTGGCGCTCGGCGGCTGGGCGGCGACGCTGGCGACCCCGGAGGGGCGGGCGATGCTGGCGGGGCTGCCCGGGCGGCTCTCGGTCGCGGAGACCGCGGAGGACGCGGTGGGCGAGGCGGTGCGCCTCGCCGCCGGGGCAGATTGAGCGGAGGCCCTCCCTGCCTCCCTCATCCCGGACCCGTCCGGAATGGGCCGTTTCCGGTTTCCGTCCCCTCGCAGCACCTGCCAGCGATGGCCAAAACCGCCGCGTTTCCGCCCCGAAGCGACAGAAAGCCCCGCTCCCTCGCACAGGGAGCAGGGTTGGGGTGAGGGCAGATGCCTGTGCCGGACGAGCAACGCCAACCTGTCCGGGCATGAGCGGGGTGGGGTGAGGGCTCGAGGCGGAACCGGGGGGAATCCCGAAGGGTGCCTGGGCGGAGGCGCGCAGGGGCCGGGACAGGGCCGGGCGTCACGGCCGCAGCCGGGCCAACGCCTGGAATCCGGGCCGCGGCCGCGGCCGCGCTACCCCACCGGGGTGGCCACCGCCGGGAGCGCGTAGTCCGGGGCCTCGGCGCGGGCTAGCGGGTCGATCTGGCGGGCGGCGCGCAGGCCGGATTCGATGGCGCCCTCGACCCAGCCGCTCTTGAGGCTGGTGAAGTCGCCGGCGAAGTGGATGTGGTTCTCGGGGCGGGTCCACTCGGCGATCATCCAGCCGCCGCCCGGCGGGATATAGGCGAAGGAACCGCGAATCCACGGCTGATCGGGCCAGGAGAAGGTTTCGGCGTGGACGACCTCGCCCAGCAGCCCCGGCAGATCCGCCTCGAACATGGCGATGAGGTCCCGTTCGCGGGTCGCCTCGGGCATGGTGCGGAAGGCGGCGGAATTGGGGCCGTTCAAGCAGAAAAAGGCGTTGCCGCGGCCGCCGGGTTCGTTGCCGGTGATGTCGACCAGGCGCTCCCAAGGGCGGTCGCCGCCCGCCATCGGCCAGCCGTGGACGCCCTGGGCGAGCCAGGCCGGTTCGCGCGTCTGGATCACCACCTTGACGGTCGTGCTCCACGCCATGCCGGCGAACATCGCGCGCTTGCGCTCGCTCCAGGAGGGCCGGACCTCGACCTCCCCGATGACGGAGAAGGGGATCGTGCAGATTACGGCGTCGCCGGAATACTCGCGCCCGGAGCCAGTGACGACGCGGACGCGGGGGCCGGTCTGATCGATGAGGGCGACGGGATCACCGAGTTCGATGCGGCCGTCGAGTTCGGCGGCCATCGCCTTCGGCAGTTGGTCGTTGCCTCCCGCGATGCGGAACATGGCTTGTTCGCCGAAGTGGTAGGCGAGTTCGGGCAGCACGCCGAGGGCTGACCCGGAACTGATGAAGTAGCCGCCATGCGCGCCGAGCACATCGATGAAGGCCGGAGAGCCGCCGGCCCGGTCGATGAGATCGCGCAGGGTCAGCGGGTCCAGCAGGTCGCGGGTTGCCGGGTCGGGCCAGCCGGGCTGGATGACGGCATCGGCGTTGAAGCCCGCCGTGAGGGCGTACCGGTTGATGGTGCTGGCGACCGAGACGTTACGCTCGCTGGCGTGCCGGTCCCACGGCCAACCGCCGAGGCGGGCGGCGTCGGCAGTCAGCCCGCCGAGGGTGTAGCGAGGAAGGCCGTCGTTGAGGGAGAGGATGGGCAACTGGAAGCGGTGCACGTAGGAGAGCACGAGCGGCATGTTGGCGCGGAAATGGCCCGCGCCGGCCTCGCTGACCTGGCCGTTGGGCAGGGGAAGGGAGCGCACCCGGCCGCCGGTGCGGTCCTGGCCCTCGATGACGATGACGTCGTGACCGCGGCGGTGGAGGGCCAGCGCGGCGGTGAGGCCGGCCATTCCCGCGCCGAGCACCAGCACGCGGCGAGGTTCGGTGGCGAGCCGCGCCCGGTCCGCTCCCCCGATTGCGGCGGGCGCGGCGGACACGGCGTTCCGGTGGATGGTCGACGGGCGCGGGTCGGTCATGACGTGGGTCCTCGGCACGGCGTGGCGCATCCGGGCGTCCGGGTAGGATACTGGGGACCGGCGGCTGGAACGACTACGGGGACCAGGAGATCGGCATGCGCGACGACACGGCGGGCAACCGGTTGATTGCGGGGCGGGCGTCGCGGCGGGCGGCGATGGGCGGGCTGGCGGCGAGCGGGCTGGCGCTGGCGGCGGCGGGCATCACCCGCGGCGGCGGGCAGGACGCTGTGCTGGCGCAGGAGGCGACTCCGGCGGCGGCCCCGGGGATGGACCACGCCGCCGCGCCGCAGGTCTTCGCGCCGGAGCCGGGCGCGCCGCTGCTGGTGCGGAAGAGCGCGGCCGCGCTGACGCCGGAGGAACGCACCGACTACGTGAACGCCGTCCTCGCGCTGAAAAAGAAGCCGTCGCCATGGGCGGACGGGCTGAGCGTCTACGACACCTTCGTGATGTGGCACCGGGACTCCTCCTCCTGCGCGGTGATGGCCGGACACACGGGGCCGGCGTTCCTGCCGTGGCACCGGGTCTTCCTGCGGCTCTACGAGGAGCAGTTGCGCTCGGTCGATCCCGACGTCACCCTCCCCTACTGGGACTGGACAGTGGACAACGGGACCGGCGCACCCATCTGGACGGACGACTTCATGGGCGGCGACGGCGATCCCGCGGCGGAGATGGCGGTTACGAGCGGGCCGTTCCGCAAGGGCGCGTGGGAGATCACGGTGTTCGACTATGACGATGCGGTGCGCTCGCCGTTCATCGTCCGCGGACTGGGATCCGGGTTCATGGCCCCGGATCTGCCGGCCGCCGCGGAGGTCGAGGCCGCGCTCGCGATCGGGACCTACGACGCCGCGCCGTGGACCTCGCTGGTCTCCGCAAAGCGCAGTTTCCGGCAGAACCTCGAGGGGTGGCGCGACTGCGTGCGGGAGGTCTGCGATCCGATGAACGGGATGTCGCCCACCTGCACCGGGGCCCACGCCCTGCACAACGGGGTGCACCTGTGGGTGTCGGGCGAGTTCCGGCTTGCCCACGAAACGCCGCGGGAGGCCGGTCCCGCCGCGACGCCCGGCCCGGCCACGGTGATCCCGGGAACCAATCCGCGGGAGGATCTGATGGGCACGATGGCCGCCAACACGTCCCCGAACGACCCGGTCTTCTGGCTGCACCACGCCAACGTCGACCGCATCTACCAGATGTGGCTGGACCGGCATGGCCCGGACTACCAGCCCGTCACCGGCGGCCCCTACGGCCACAACCTGCATGATTCGATGTGGCCCTACAACCACATCGGGCTGGTCGCCACCCCGGCGATGACGTTCAGCACGGAGGGAATGGGGTACCGGTACGAGTAGTGGTTGGTGATCCGGGCCGCGCGGCTCGCTGGAGACTGACCGCATCTGCGCTCCGTTGTCGCTCCTGGATTCGTGGCGGTACCGGACACTCTGTTTGGCGATCCGGGTGGCGTGACCAGGCTTCCAGGGCGATGAGTCCGCGGGCAGCCGTGATGCGCCGGAGGTACCGGGTCCGCACTACGCGCTTCTGGTGGGCGTACCCGCCGCCGGCGGCTCGATGGTCACCGGTTCGTCGAAGCGGGTGAGATCGAGGCGGCGGAGGACGCCGGGATCCTCGCCGGGGAAGATCGGGCCTTCCAGTTCGATGCGGCGTGGGCGGCTGGCGGCGTCGAACCGGCATCCGAACGAATTGCGAAAACTACGGCGTGGCCGTAGCATTGCACTCAGTGATGTAGGGGCTCGCCGTGAACTTCGTTTGGGACGAAGCGAAGAACGCCGCGAATCGGGCGAAACACGGCATTGGCTTCGAGGATGCGATCAGCGTCTTCGAGGATGCGCTGATTACCGACGAGGACAGCACGAAACCGGAGCATGGCGAGATTCGCCGGAAGGCGATCGGCAAGGCCGGGTCGGTGATCGTTGCGGTGATCTACACCGACCGTCCGGGTCAGCGGAGGATCATTTCCGCGAGGAGAGCACGAAGAAATGAGCGAATCCACTACGGTCACCGTGAGCATACTGGATGACGGCACCAAGGTGCGGGTGATGGAGGACGGCGCCGTTGTGCCCGTCACGAGCACCACGGACTGGGCGCGCGTGATGGCGATGACCGAGGAGGAAATCGAGGCCAACGCGCTTTCCGATCCCGACAATCCCCCGATCTCCGATGAGGAACTTGCCCGGATGCGCCGGTCCGTGAACCCTCGCGCGATCCGGCGACGGCTGAACCTGACGCAGGAGCAGTTCGCCGAACGCTTCCAGATTCCCGTCGGAACCCTGCGCGATTGGGAGCAGGAACGGAAGGAACCGGAACGGACCGCCAAACTCTTGCTGCGGATCATTTCCTGCCATCCGGATGCTGTGGATGATTCGTTGCGCGGCTGGTCCGCGGCGGACTGAGGCTCGCCGGATTCCCGCGGCAGCGCGTGGTCGGCTGGTCCGCCTACTCCGCGATTGTGGCCGAGGCGATGGTTCGCGGGTTGACCGGTCGGGCTGGCAACGGGGACTGGGTCAACTGGCTGGCGTACCCGCCGCCGGCGGCTCGATGGTGACCGGTTCGTCGAAGCGGGTGAGATCGAGGCGGCGGAGGACGCCGGGTTCCTCGCCGGGGAAGATCGGGCCCTCCAGTTCGATGCGGCGTGGGCGGCTGGCGGCGTCGAACCAGATCGAGGCGGGCAGCGGCGCGGGGATCAGGTCCGGGGGCAGGCTGGATTGGCCGGAGGATCCGGCGGCGTCCGCGAGGGCCTGCAGGTCGACGATGCCGTCGACCCGGCGCACGGGTTCGCCGTCGATGGCGCCGTCCGGGCCGGCCGTGGGCGCGGAGAGCACGGCGAGGGCGGCGACAAAAAGGAGGTCCGGGTTGGCGAGCAGGGCGACGGCGTCGCTCGTGCTTGCGCCATCGCTTGCGCCATCGCTTGCGCCGTCGCCGGGGCCGGAACCGGCTTCGATCCACGTCTCGCCGCCGGTGCGGGGGTCGGAGATCCAGAGCAGGCCACCGACGCCGATGACCTCGATGGAGAGGTTCAGCAGGCCCGCGGCGGCGGCATCGATGCGCGCCCGGAAGCGGTCGGGCCGGAGGACGTCGCCCTCGACCCCGCGCAGCGTGAGGGCGTTGAGCAGCGAGGTGCGGCCGACCGGGGTGGTGAGCGCGAAGTGGAAGGACTGGACCGCCGCCATCGCCTCCGCGCCCGCCCGCAGGAGGTCCTCCCCGGTCTGGGCGGCGGCGTGGTCCTGGCCGGCAAGCATGGCGAGCGGCCCGGCGAGCGCGGCGGCGAGGACGGCGCGGCGGGTTGCGTGGGGAGAGGCAGGCGCGGGCATCGGCGGCGCTCCGGGGCGCGAGGCGGCGAAGGGGGCGAGCGGCGCGGCGCGCCCGCCCGAATGGTAGCCGCGACCGGGCGGCGGGGGTATGCTGGGTTCCGTTCAGGGCCCGCCGCGCCGGGGGGTGTGCGGGCAGGGTTCGCCCGGACGTGCGCCGCGGGCCGCCGGCCGCCGGAGTTCAACGATGCCGCCAGCACCCGTCAACCCCGCGCCCGCCGATGCCGCCGCCGGATCGCCACGGGTGGCCGTCATCGGCGGCGGCATCGCCGGGCTGGCCGCGGCGCACCGGCTGTTGCGGCGGATGCCGGAAGCGCGGGTCGTGCTCATCGAGGGGGCGGCGCGGCTCGGCGGCAAGATCGCGACCGAGCGGGTCGATGGATTTCTTGTCGAATCCGGCCCGGACTCCTTCCTGTCGTCGAAGCCGCGCGGGGCGGGACTCTGCGAGGAACTCGGGCTGGGCGGCGAGTTGCAGGGGATCACCCCGCGGCCGCATCGCGCCTACGTGCTGCGCGGGAACCGCCTGCACGAACTGCCGGAGGGGCTGACCGGGCTGGTGCCGACGAAACTCGGCCCGCTGGCGCGCTCGCCGCTGCTGTCGGCGCGGGGCAAGGCGCGGATGGCGATGGATTACGTCATCCCGGCGCGGCCGGGGGACGAGGACGAGTCGCTGGGCGGGTTCATCCGGCGGCGGCTGGGCGACGAGGCCTGGGAGCGCCTGGTGGAACCGCTGATGGCGGGCATCTACGCCGGGGACGGCGACCGCCTGAGCCTGTTGGCCACCTTTCCCCAACTGCGGGAGGGGGAACTGGCGCACGGCGGGCTGATCCGGGGCGTGCTGGCGACGAAGGCGAAGGCGCAGGGGCCGGAGGCGGGCGGCAACGGCGCCGCGGTTCCCGCGAAGCCCGCCTTCCTCGCGCCGCGGGAGGGTCTCGGGCACCTGGTGGCGGCGCTGGAGGCGCGGCTGCGGGCGGCGGGCGCCGAGATCAGGCTGGGAGACGCGGCGCGGGAGGTGCGGGCGGCCGGGGAGGGCGCGACGGTGGCGCTCCGCTCCGGGGAGGAGATCGCGGCGGATGCGGTGATCGTCGCGGCGGAGGCGTGGGCGGCGGGCGATCTGCTGGCGGGCGCGGCCCCCGGGCTGGCCGCGGACCTGCGGGCCATCCCGCATGCGTCGAGCGCGATCGTGTCGCTGGCGTGGCCGCTGCGCGACGTGCCGCGTCCGCTGGAGGCGCACGGCTACCTGAACCCGCGGGTGGAGAACCGGGCCGCGCTGGCCTGCACCTGGACCTCGCGGAAGTGGGCGGGGCGGGCGCCCGAGGGGCACGTGCTGATGCGGGTGTTCATCGGCCGGTTCGGGCGGGAGGAGGTGCTGGCGGGCGACGACGCGGACCTGGTGCGGATCGCGCGGGAGGATGTGGGGGAGCGGCTCGGCATCGTGGCCGCGCCGGACCTGGCGCGGGTGCAGCGGTGGCCGCGGGCGATGCCGCAGTACGTGATCGGCCACCGCGCGCGGGTGGAACGGATCGAGGCGG
>JBJTKE010000337.1:0-2384 GCA_046096285.1 Chloroflexota bacterium | reverse complement strand
AACTCCAGAGGATGCCCTGGGACTTCTTTGTTCCCGCGAGCCCCGCGTACAGCGTGCCGTTGGCGAGCAGCAGCGATTGCACGGCGAGGCCGGCCTGGTCGAGCAGCACGCAGTCGGCCGGCGCGCTGGACTGGCTGGCATCCGGGATGTTCGCCGGGCAGCGGTAGATCTGCCCGTTCTTCTGCCCGATCCAGATCTGGCCATCGTAGGCGGCCAGCGAATAGACACCGCCGCTGCCGCTCCCCCACGGCCCGGCCATGATCCGGACGCAGTTCGCTCCGAGGGCCGCGATCGGGCAACTGTATCCGCCGTTTTGATAGGTCGCGTAGTAGACGTTGACGCCGTCGGTCGCCATCGCCACAAGTTCGAACGAGCCGATGCTCGTCAGCGAACTGAAGCAACCCGCCAGCGCGGCCGACGACGACGGATTGGCGCACGCCCCGTAGTAGGAGGGGTACGTGGTGTTGGTGCTGTCGGTCATGCGGATCACGGCGGCCCACAGCGAGTCCTGCGACGTCGTCTGCGCCGCCACCGGCCGCGGCCCCTGCCCCGGCCCAAGCCCCGCCAGCGGCAACAGCGCCAGCGCCGCCACCACCAAAAGCCCCCGCGCGATCGTTCCCATGCGTCGATTGCCCATCGTCATGCCGCTCCTCATGTCCCGGCCCTCGCGCGATGACGCCGGTCGCTTACCGGTGCAGCCCCTTGAGCCGCACCTTCACCGCGCCGGTCTGGTCCGGCTGGACCGTGACCGAGACGCTCCCGCCGAACCGCTTCTTCCAGTTCATCGTCGCTGCCTTCACGGTGTAGGTTCCCGGGTCCAGCAGGTCGAACGTTTCCTTCACGCTGCCGCCCTTCGCCAGCGCGCACAGGTTCACCGCCACCGTCTTGTCGTGGCCTCCCGGTCCTGTCACCTGCACGCTGCCCCTCAGGCCCTTGCCGCCCTTCGCGCAGCGCTTCCCGAGTTTGTCGGCCCACTTCCCGCCCTGCAGCGTCACCGACACGCCGCCCACGCCGGACACGCCCCCGGCCGGGATGTAGACCAGGTCCGCCTCGGCCAGGTTGCTGGAGGCCGCGGTGAAGGTGCTCGTCCCGTAATTCACGCTGTAGGTCGTGCTGTAGAAGACGCCCCCGGCGCCCGCGGCAACCGCCATCCCGTACACGTTCTGGCGCACGTTTGAACACTGGTTGGCGGCCGCGGTCGCGCAGGCCCAGATCACGCCCTGGGTGCCCTCGAGGGATGCGTAGAGCGTGCCCTGCCCATCGTAGGAGACGCCGCTCACCCAGCTCCCGGAGGATGAACCCCAGGTGGCGCAGGCATTGGCCGCGTTGAGGTCGCAGCGCCAGATGATCCCGTTCTTGAGCCCGGCCCAGAGGTAGCCGCCACCCGCGGCCAGCGAGTTCGCGGTCGTGTTGCCGTACTCATCGAGGTTTTCGCAGGCGTTCACCGTGTCGGGGTCGCAGCTCCACAGGATCCCCTGTTTGCCCGACGAGTTCCCGTAACTCGCGAGCCCGGCGTACAGCCTGCCGTTCGCCAGCAGCAGCGAATCGACGCTCCGCTGCCCGGCATTGTCCAGCAGGGCGCAGCCGCTGGGCATGCTGCCCTGGTTTCCATAGGGGAGGTTCGCCGCGCACCGGTAGATCTGCCCGTTGTCCTGCCCGATCCAGAGGTAGCCGCCGGAGGCCGCGAGGGACTTCACCTTGCCGCTCGACCAGGCGCCAGCCATGATGTGGGTGCAATTCGCTCCCTGGTCCGCGATGGGGCAGCTGTATCCCCCGTTCTGCGCGGTCGCGAAATAGACGTTGACGCCATCCGTCGCCACCGCGTCGATGTCGCCGGTCCCGATGCTCGCCGGCGCGCTGAAGCACCCCGCCAGCGACGCCGGCGACGACGGATTCGCGCACGCCCCGTAGGTGAGCCCGACGCCGGCCCAGAGCGAGTCCTGCGCGGCCGCCTGCGCCTCCGCCCGCCGCGGCCCCTGCCCCGGCAGCAGCCCCGCCAGTGGCAGCAGCGCCAGCGCCGCCACCACCCGCAACCCGCGCGCCATCGTTCCCATGCGTCGATTGCCCATGGTCATGCCCATGCCGCTCCTCACTTCCCAGCCCCGGCGCGGGTGAGCCGCACCTTCACCACGCCAGTCGTGTCCGGCTGGACCGTGACCGACCCGCTGCCGCCGAACCGCTTCTTCCAGTTCTTCGTGGCCGCCTTCACGGTGTAGGTTCCCGGGTCCAGCAGGTCGAACGTTTGCTTCACGCTGCCGCCCTTCGCCAGCGCGCACAGGGTGACCGCCACCGGCGTTTCGAGGCCTCCCGGTCCTGTGACCTGCACGCTCGCCCTCAGGCCCTTGCCGCGCTACGAGGAGCGCGTCCCGGGGTGGTCGGCCCAC
>JBJTKE010000336.1:0-2488 GCA_046096285.1 Chloroflexota bacterium | reverse complement strand
TTGGACGTGTCGTCGAGGATGAACAGCACGGTGCCCGCGTCGGCGGTGGCGCGGATGCCCTTCGGGAGTTTCAGGTCGCCGATCCGGATCGCGTCGCCAACGTCAGTCATGCCGGAGAGATCGACGTCGATGACCGACGGCATCTTCGCCGGGGTGGCCTCGATTTCGAGTTCGGTGAACAACTCGGTCAGCACGCCGCCGTTGGTCTTGCCGAGACCGTGGTGCGCCACCGGCACCATCACCTTCGTCAACGCCCGCAGGTTCGGCTCGTAGAAGTCGACGTGCAGCGGTTGGCGCTTCAGGTTGTCCTGCTGGACGTTGCGGATGTAGACCTGACGCGCCTCCCCGTCGAGTTCGAGACCGATCAGGGTGGCGTGGCCGTGCTGCACGAAGAAGCGCTCGAAGTCGCGCCGGTTCACCACCACCTGGATCGTTTCGTCGATCTTGGGGCCGTACACCACGCCCGGCAGCAGACCCTCGCGGCGCAACGCGCCGACCTGCTTGCCGAGAACCGAGCGCCGCTGGGCGGGAATCGCGTACTTCGCCATGAAGCGGGAATCTCTCCTGCTTGCGCCATGTACCGGGGTGCGCGTCGCCGCCGTGTTCGCTCCGCGCGTTGCGACCCGGCAGTCTAGCACAGCCGCCCGGTTGCCTCCGTCCCGAATCCGCCTTCCTGCGCCACACTCGCGGCGAATCGCTTGACGGTCTCCGGGCCGCTCCGTAGCATAGCCCCGCGTCACGATGGGTCTGCGGGACGCGCCGCCGGCCGGGATCGAAAGGTCGCCATCACATGGGCCGGTATCTCGTCCGTCGCGCGGTCATTTCCGTCCTGTCGCTCATCGCCATCAGCATGGTCGTGTTCGGGATTCTTGCGATCGCCCCCGGCGATCCGCTGTCCGGGTTCGCCACCAATCCCAACGTGCCGCCCGAGTTGCGCGCCCGCATCCGCGCGCAGATGGGATTGGACGACCCGATCCCGGTCCAGTACGCCAAGTGGGCGAGCTCCTACGTCCGGGGCGACTGGGGCATCTCCTACACCTCGAAAACCCCCGTGCGCGACTACGTGCTCGACCGCCTCCCGGTGACGCTCCAGATCACCGGCACCGCGTTCTTGCTTGGCATCCTGATCGCGGTCCCCATCGGCGTCATCTCGGCCCTGAGGCAGTACTCCACGTTCGACCAGGTTTCCACCACCCTGGCCTTCATCGGATTCAGCGTGCCCACGTTCTTCTCCGGCATCCTGCTGATCCTGCTGTTCAGCGTCAAGTTGCGCTGGCTTCCCTTTGTCTACGATTCCGAGGTCACCGGATGCTGGCCCAATTTCTAGCAGTCGGTCATGCCGATCACCGTGCTCGCCCTGGCCGGGGCCGCGCAACTCACCCGCTTCGTGCGGGCCTCGATGCTGGAAATCATCAACCAGGACTTCGTCCGCACCGCCCGCGCCAAGGGCCTCCGCGAGCAAACGGTGGTGCTCTTCCACGCGATGCGCAACGCCCTGATCCCGGTGGTCACCATCGTCACCCTCCAGATCCCGGAGATCTTCGGCGGCGCCATCATCACCGAGCAGATCTTCCGGGTCCCCGGCATCGGCCGCGCGTTGATCGACGGCATCGCCAGCAAGGACGTGCCGGTCGTCATGGCCATCACCTTCGGGGTCGCGATTCTGGTCGTCTTTTTCAACGTGCTCGCCGACATCCTCTACGCACTGCTCGACCCGCGCATCCGGCTGACCTGACGCGAGCGAACCGGTACCGGAGCCGCCATGAGCCGCCTTTCCGACATCGAGCCCGAGTCCGGGTCCGCCGCCAGCCCGCTCGATGGGCAACTCGACGCGCCTGCGGCCGAGGGCCTGCCGCAGCAGGCGTTGCCGCAGGCGCCCACCATCGACTTCCGGTCCCGCGAGCAGCGCTCGCTGTGGGGCAACGCCTGGCACCAGTTCCGCAAACACCGGTTGGCGATGGCCGGCCTCGTCGTCTTCCTGCTGATGCTCGTCGCGACGTTCGCCGGCACCCTCGTCTATCCCCACGAGATCGACGAGATCGACTTCATGGCGGTCACCGGAGACCTGACCTGGGACCACCCGATGGGCACCGACTCCCTCGGTCAGGACATCCTCGCCCGCATTCTCTGGGGCGGCCGCATCTCGCTGACAGTGGGCATCATCGCGGCGCTGGTGGCCATCGTCCTCGGCACCGCCATCGGGGCTGTGGCGGGCTTCTTCGGCGGCGCGGCGGATACGCTGCTGATGCGGCTGACCGACCTGTTCATCAGCCTGCCGCAAGTGCCCCTGCTGCTGGTGATCAGCTTCCTGTACAAGCAGGCCTTCTACGAATTTTTCGAGACCCGCTTCGGCAGCGGCATCCTTGGCATCTTCATCCTGATCGTGATGGTGATCGGCCTGCTCAACTGGATGCCCACCGCGCGCCTGGTGCGGGCCAGTTTCCTGTCCACCCGCGAAAAGGAGTTCATCGAGGCCGCCCGCTCGATG
>JBJTKE010000335.1:0-3334 GCA_046096285.1 Chloroflexota bacterium | reverse complement strand
GCACCCATATCGGCTGCGACACCACCTCGTGCGGCGCCTGCACCATCCAGCTCGACGGCGTGCCGATCAAGTCGTGCACCATGTTCGCGGTGCAGGCCAACGGCCACAGCGTCCGCACCGTCGAGGGACTCGCCAGCGGCGCGGAGATGCACCCCATCCAGGAAGGTTTCATGGTCAACCACGGCCTGCAGTGCGGCTACTGCACCCAGGGCATGATGATGACCGGCCTCGCCCTGCTGGCCCAGAACCCGGACCCCTCCGAGGAGGAGATCCGGCTCGCCATCTCCGGCAACCTCTGCCGCTGCACCGGGTACCAGAACATCGTCAAGTCGATCCAGTACGCCGCGGACAAGATGCGCGAGCCCGAGCTCGCCGCCGCCGGGCAGGGAGACTGACCAATGGCTGTCGAAGCGCCGAAGATCCAGGGATACGGTTCCAGCCCGAAGCGCAAGGAGGACCCCCGCTTCCTCCACGGCAAGGGCACCTATGTCGACGACATCAAGCTGCCGGGCATGCTCCACATGGACATCGTCCGCAGCCCCTACGCCCACGCGAAGATCACCAACATCGACATCCAGCCCGCACTCGACACCCCGGGCGTCCTCGCCGTCATCACCGGCAAGGACCTCGACGCCGCCGGCCTCGCCTGGATGCCGACCCTCATGTCCGACACCCAGATGGTGCTGCCGGTCGAGAAGGTCGTCTACCAGTCGCAGGAAGTCGCCGCCGTCATCGCCACCGACCGCTATACCGCCGCCGACGGCGTGATGGCCGTCGAGGTCGACTATGAGCCCCTGCCAGCCGTGGTGGACCCCTTCAAGGCCCTCGAAAAGGACTCCCCGCTCGTCCGCCCCGACAAGGGCAAGGACACCAACCACATCTGGCACTGGGAGGCGGGCGACAAGGAGGCGACCGACAAGGTCTTCGCCGATGCCGACGTCGTGGTCGAGGAGGATCTCTACATCCCCCGCATCCACGTCGCCAGCATCGAGACCTGCGGCTGCGTGGCCAGCTTCGACGCCGTCAACGGCAAACTCACCATCTGGATGACGACCCAGGCCCCGCACGCCATCCGCACCGTCTTCTCGCTGGTCTCCGGCATCCCCGAGCACAAGATCCGGGTCATCTCCCCCGACATCGGCGGCGGCTTCGGCGGCAAGGTGCCCGTCTACCCCGGCTACGTGATCGCCGTCGTCGCCTCCCTCAAGACCGGCCGCCCGGTCAAGTGGATCGAGGACCGCAGCGAGAACCTGCAGGCCGACTCCTTCGCCCGCGACTACCACATCACGGCCCAACTCGCCGCCGACAAGGACGGCAAGATCCGCGGCATGCGCGTCAAGACCCTCGCCGATCACGGCGCGGCCGACGCCGCCGCCAACCCCTCCAAGTTCCCGGCCGGGCTCTTTTCCATCTGCACCGGGTCCTACGACCTGGAGGCCGCCCACGTCGAGGTCGACGCCGTCTACACCACCAAGCCGCCGGGAGGCGTCGCGTACCGCTGCTCCTTCCGCGTCACCGAGGCCGTCCACACCATCGAGCGCATGGTCGACCGCCTCGCCGTCGAACTCGACCGCGACCCCGCCGATCTCCGCTACCAGAACTTCATCCCGAAGGAGAACTTCCCCTACAAGTCCCCCACCGGCTGGGAGTACGACTCCGGCGACTACAAGCAGGCCCTCGACGTCGCCCTGGAGCGCATCGGCTACAAGGACCTCCGCAAGGAGCAGGCCGAAAAGCGCAAGCGCGGCGAACTCATGGGCATCGGCATCTCCACCTTCACCGAGATCGTCGGCGCGGGGCCGTCCAACACCTTCGACATTCTCGGCATCAAGATGTTCGACAGCGCCGAAATCCGCGTGCACCCCACCGGTTCGGCCATCGTCCGCATCGGCGTCCAGACCCAGGGCCAGGGCCACGAAACGACCTTCGCCCAGATCGTCGCCGAGGAACTCGGCCTGCCGGTCGACAACATCACCGTCGAGCATGGCGACACCGACACCGCTCCCTACGGTCTCGGCACCTACGCCTCCCGCTCCACCCCGACCGCGGGCGCGGCCACCGCGATGGCCGCCCGCAAGATCCGCGAGAAGGCCCGCGACATCGCCGCCCACCTCCTCGAGTGCAACCCCGACGACCTCGAGTGGAAGGACCACAAGTTCCAGGTCAAGGGCGTTCCCGACCGCGCCAAGTCGATGCAGGACATCGCCTTCGCCGCCTACACCAACCATCCGCAGGGCATGGAAGCCGGTCTCGAAGCGGTCAACTACTACGATCCGCCGAACCTCACCTTCCCCTTCGGCGCATACGTCTGCGTGGTCGACATCGACCCCGCCACCGGCGTCGTCAAGATCCGCCGCTTCGTCGCCATCGACGACTGCGGCACGATCATCAACCCGATGATCGTCGAAGGCCAGATCCATGGCGGTCTCACCATGGGCATGGCTCCCGCGCTCTTCGAGGAAATCACCTACGACGAGAACGGCAACAACCAGGCGGGCACCTTCATGGACTACCTGCTGCCGACCTCGATGGAAACCCCGAAGTGGGAGTCGGGCCACACCGTCACCCCCTCGCCGCACCACCCCTTCGGCGCGAAGGGCGTCGGCGAGTCCCCGACCGTCGGCGCGCCGCCCGCCATCGTCAACGCGGTGGTGGACGCGCTCTCCCACCTCGGAGTCAAGCACATCGACATTCCCATGACCCCGTGGAAGGTCCACAAGCTCATCGCCGACGCGCAGGCGAAGGCCGCGAAGTAGCCGACCATTGGCCGGATCGCGCTCCCGTTCCGGCGGGGCGCGATCCGGCCGCCGGAGGACGCCGTGAACGCCCTCGATCTTGCCTCCACCCTCACCGCGGACGGCAGCCCCTTCGTCCTTGCGACCGTCGTCCGCTGCGAGAACCCCACCTCCGCCAAGCCCGGCCAGAAGGCGGTCATCCTCCCCGATGGCACAATGCACGGCTGGGTCGGCGGCAGTTGCGCCCAGCCCCTCGTCGCCCGCGAGGCCCTGCTCGCCCTCGCCGACGGCCAGCCCCGGCTGATGCGCCTCTGCCCGTCGGCGGGAGACGCTGCGTCGCTGCCCGGCCTGGTGGAGCACCGCATGACCTGCCACAGCGGCGGCACGCTGGAGATCTTCGTCGAGCCGATGCTGCCCAAACCGGCCCTCTGCATCGTCGGGGATTCCCCGGTGGCCTCGGTGCTGGCCGCACTCGGTCCCATCGTCGGCTACCGCGTCCACCACATCGATGCCGCCTTCGACGGCATCGCCGGCAGGAGCGGGACGGGCCTCGCCGGGGAGGCCGGAACGCGCTCGTCGGTGATCGTCGCCACGATGGG
>JBJTKE010000334.1:0-2367 GCA_046096285.1 Chloroflexota bacterium | reverse complement strand
GGCCAGCCCGCGGGTGGCCAGGGTGTCACCGGCCCGACCGGGCCCGCTGGCGGTGGCGCGGGCGGCGGCGTGACCTCGGTCTTCTCCGACGCCGCCTTCCGCCTTTCCGCTGCCGCGGATGCCACCCGCGGGCTGGCCTTCGCGGCGTCGGGCATCTCCGCGAACACCACCCGCACCCTGACCGCGCCCAACGCCGATGCCACCATCGTCGGCACGGACACCGCGCAATCGCTCTCCAACAAGACCCTGCTCGCCGCCTCGGCGGCGGTCAGCCCGCTGCTCGTCCGGGCCGCCGCCAGCCAGACCGCCGCGCTCGCCGCCTTCACCAGCAGCGCGGGCGCCGAACTGCTGCGGATGCACGCCGACGAGGCCGCGAACCTCTGGATCGGCAAGAGCGCGGGCGCGAGCGCCGCCCCCAGCCTCGCCAGCCAGACCGGGCTCGAGAACACGGCCGTCGGCGCGGAGGCGCTCGTCGCCAATGCCGACGGCTCGGGGAACGTGGCGGCTGGCGCGTCCGCCCTGCGGTTCGCGACGGGGTCGGGCAACGTCGGGGTGGGCCGGAAGGCGGGCTACGCGCTGGAGACCGGCAGCCGCAACATCGTGATCGGCGACCAGGCCGAGGTGCCGGACGCCGCCGGCGACGGGCAGCTCTCCATCGGCAACCTCATCTACGGCGCCGGCATGGACGGAACCGGCCAGACCGCCAGCGGCGGCAACGTCGGCATCGGCCGCTCCGACCCGGCCTACCGGCTCGATGTCGCCGGGGCGATCCGCAGCACTGACCTGTTCGGCGGCGGGCCGGTCTCCGCCAACGACGCCGGGGCGCTCATCCGCGGGGCGTCCGACGCGGCGCTGAAGCAGCGGATCGAACCGCTGGCCGACGGCATGGCCCTCGTCGCCGGGCTGCGGCCGGTGCGGTTCGACTGGACCGCGGCGGCGGGCATGGGCGAGCGGCGGCAGGTTGGGCTGATCGCGCAGGAGGTGGCGGCGGTCGTGCCGGAGGTGATCGGCAGGCGGGCGGACGGGATGCTGACCGTGGACTACGCGGCGCTGGCCGCGCCGCTGGTCGGGGCCGTGCAGGCGCTGGCCGGGGAGGTCGCCAGCCTGCGGCGGGAGGTCGAGGAGGTGCGCCGGGCCGCCGCCGGCGGCTCACCGGGCGACGGCGCCCGGTGAACCGCCCGGTACGCCGGATCGGCGGCAGGACCCGGCTCGCCGGGCCGAAAACTGCCCCTTGAAGGGGCAATGACAGTACTGCAACCAGGTGGTAACGTCTCATAGCCGGTAGGAGTTGCCGGGGGGCGGATGCGATTCGTGGCGTTGCCCGGGTCGCACGATCGGCATGTGGTTCGGTATCGGCAGCTTGCCGCGGATGGCTGGCTGTGACGGCGACCGGGTCAGGGGAGATGGACATGGATGGTGTGAGGTTCGACGGGTTGGCGCGGGCGCTCGGAGCGCTGGGCGCGCGGAGCAACCGGAGGGCAGGCGCGCGCGGCGTGGCGGTCCTGCTGGCGTCGCTGACTGCCGGCGGGTTCGCCGCCGCGCCCGCGGAGGCGGGCGGCAAGCGCCGCGGCAAGAAGGGCGGAAACCGCACGGAAGCGGGCGGGCGATGCCTGAAGACCCGCAATTGCGAGGCGGGGCTTGCCTGCCGCAAGGGGGTCTGCACCCCCTGCACCCGCGCCAGTTGCCCGGATGGTTGCTGCCATCGCGGGCGGTGCCGGACCGGCCTGAGCGACACCATGTGCGGCCGCAAGGGCGGCGCGTGCGAATCCTGCCGCGACGCGGAAACGTGTTCCGGCGGCGTCTGCGTGGCCGCCGGGCCGAGCGGGCCGATCCCCGGCCAGCCGTGCGCCTCCAACGCGGACTGCGCGGGCGGGTTCTGCGCGGGCGCGGTCTGTTACCTGACCTGCCCGACGGCCTCCTGCTCCACCTCCTATTGCGAGGTGACCAAGCTCGGCCGGGATCAGGATGGCGGCGACGCCAGCGGATTCTTCGAGGATCCGCGGTGCGCGGCGATGTCGCCGGATGGATCGCGCGTTTACGTGATCGATCAAGAGCCCCGGGTGCAGGTCTTCGATGCGTACACCCTGGATTTCGTGGGCGTCTTTGGTGGCAGGTTCGACGATAGCGGGAATAAAGTTTGCGGCGCCGGCCAGGACGAAATCGGCTGCGGCGCGCCCTCCGCGCTGCTCCTCAGCCCGGCCGGGGACCGGTTGTATGTGCTGGACCGGGGCGCTCGCCGCTTCATCGCGCTCAACCCCGACACCCTGGCCTACATCACCGAGTTCGATCTCAGCGACAACTCGGTGAATTTCCATGATTACTCCCAGTACACCGCGGACATCAATCCGGTGACCGGGGATCTCTACC
>JBJTKE010000333.1:0-16900 GCA_046096285.1 Chloroflexota bacterium | reverse complement strand
GTCGAAGGCGGCGGCGTAGGCGAGGCGTGCGCCGTCGGGCGACCAGGCGAGGCCGCCGATGCCGGTGCGGTGGGCGGTGAGCAGGCGGGCTTCGCCGAGGCGGTCCTCGAGCAGCCAGATGCCGGTCTCGCCGTCGCGGGTGGCGGTGAAGGCCAGTCGCGCGCCGTCCGGGGACCAGCGCGGGGATGCGGCGGCGTCGCCACTGGTGATCTGGCGAAGCCCCGCGCCGTCCGCGTCGCAGAGCCAGACGGCGGATCGCTGGCGGGGCGTGTCCTCGGCATTCCGGGAGATGACGAAGGCGACGCGGCCGCCGTCCGGGGAGATCTGGGGGTCGGAGGCGAACGCCAGGCCGTAGACGATGCGTTCGGGGGTGAGGCGGGTCATGTGGTGCTCCGGTGGATGCGCCCGCCGCCCGGCGGGTCGCGCGCTGGCCCCGGCGGCCGATGGCGGCCGCGCCGGGAATGGCGCACTTTCCGGCAAACGCGGCGGCGCGGCAAGCCCCGGGCCGGGCGGGACGGCGGCCTCCGTGGGCCGCCCGGTTCCCGCCCGGGCGAGGCCACGGATCCCGCTCCCGGCTCACTCCCGGCGGCGGCCCGTTGGGCTGGCCCTCCCCGCCGCCGGGCAACAGGCCGGATTGATGGCTCGCGCGCCCGACGGCGCGGCGCGAACCTGGATCGCGGGATGCGCCGGGCCTACCGGCGGCATTCCGCCCCGACGCCGCAGGAGTTGCGAAGCATCGCCTCGACGAGGAACCACACATATCCGAGGAGCAAACCGATGCATTGGGGCGCGGCCGGCCCCAGGTAGATGCAAAACGCGATCGTCACGATGGCCATGACGCACCCGGAAAGGACGAGGTACCGCATGACGCAGTCGGTGATGTCCTGGCAGGAGGGAAGCGGCGGCCCGGGGTCCGGCCGCTCGGGCGGCGTCGTTACGCCGGAGATCATGCCGGTCCGGCCGACCTCCGAGGCCTGCCTGCGGATCAGCGCGCAGTCGGCCGAAATGGCCGGTCTGGCGGCGAGGTAGGTGTCGAACAAGTCTCCGAGGGTGGGACCGTGCGTCGCGACGATGCGGGCGATGGCCGCGTCGAAGGGCTGGCTCGCTCCCCGCTTGCGGAACTCCTCGTCGATGCCCATCGCCTTGAGCTTCGCGGCGGCCTCGGCCCAGGTGATGGAGCGGCCGGCGGCGAGGGTCTTTTCGTACCGGGCGATCCGGCCGAGGTCGTCGGCAATGCTTGCGCCGAGCGCGGCCACCTGCTTTCGCTGCGCGGGCGCGACCGGGGCCGCGATGGCGATCCTCCATGCTTCCCGGTTCCTGAACAGCCGGTTCATGAGCAGGTTGAACTCGTTGAGCGCGGGATTGCCCGCGAAGGCCCGCGGATCGAGCGCCGGGATGGCGGCGGTTGCGGCGGCCTTCGTCATGCCGCTGCCGCGGGGCCGTGAATGATTCCCGCGCATCGTGCCGTCGCGGGAATCGGCCGCGGCGCGCCGGCCGCGGGCCGCGGAGGCCGGGGAGACGGCAAGGGCGGCGGCGGCCGCGCCGAGCGCGAACAATCTTCGCCGGCTTCGGGGAGACGACAGCGCAAGGGCGAGACGGTCGATCTGGGGCGTGGTTCCGGTGATGGACTCGGTGGCAGTCATGGCTCGGCATCTCCTGGGTGCTCGCCGGGGCGACGTGCCCGGCCGATCGTCGTTGGGGCGAGTGTGCCGGGAGCGGCCGACCGGGGCGGTGAGGGCGGTCATGCCGGGCGGGTGATCCGCGTCACATGGCCCTGACAGGGCGAGCCCGGACTGCGCCGCGCCGATCATTGGATTGTGCAAATCGCACCAACTTGGCCGTTGGCATGCGGCGAGGTGCACGATGACCTCGCGTCGCCGCGACCCCACACTGCCGGCACAGTTCACCCGGACCCACCGGATTCGCGGCAAGGAGCCGACGATGCACCTGACGCCCCGCGAGCAGGACAAGCTGCTCGTCTATCTCGCCGCCCAGCTGGCGCGGGCTCGGCAGGCCCGCGGCCTGAAGCTGAACTACCCGGAGGCGATCGCGATCCTGTCGGCGGAAATCGTCGAGGGGGCGCGGGACGGCCGCCCGGTGTCCGACCTGATGGCCTTCGGCAAGACGATCCTCGGCCCGGATGACGTGATGCCCGGCGTGGCCGAGATGATCGACGAGGTTCAGGTCGAGGCGACCTTCCCCGACGGCACCAAGCTCGTCACCGTTCACCAGCCGATCCCGGCGCGGATGGAGGAGAACCCCGGCGGCTACCTCCTGTCCGACGAGCCAATCGACACGCTGCCGGGCCGGGCCCGCGTCGAGATCATGGTCAGCAACACCGGCGACCGGCCGATCCAGATCGGCTCGCACGCCCACTTCTTCGAGTCGAACCCGGCGCTCCGCTTCGACCGCCGGGCCGCCTGGGGCCTGCGGCTCGACATTCCCGCCGGGGCCGCGGTGCGTTTCGAGCCGGGCGAGCGGCGGACCGTGACCCTGGTTCCGTTCGGCGGGGCGCGGATCGTCTACGGCCTGCATGGGCTGGCCGATGGCCCGACCGACGTGGATCCCGGCCCCGCGCTGGCCCGGGCCGCCGCCGCCGGGTTCGTGCTGGACGATGATGGCGGGGAGGCCGCGCGATGACCCGGCTTTCGCGCCAGCGGTACGCCGCGCTTTACGGCCCGACCACCGGCGACCGGGTGCGCCTCGCCGACACCTCGCTGATCGCCGAGGTCGAGCGCGACGCCGCGGTCTACGGCGACGAGATCGTCTTCGGCGGCGGCAAGTCCATCCGCGACGGCATGGGCCAGTCGGCGCGGGCGACCGACGCCCTCGACCTGGTGATCACCAACGCGCTAATCGTCGACTGGTGGGGCATCGTCAAGGCGGACATCGGCATCAAGGGCGGCCGCATCGCCGGCATCGGCAAGGCGGGCAACCCGGACGTGCTCGACGGGGTGGATCCGGCGCTCGTCGTCGGCGCCAGCACCGAGGTGATCGCCGGCGAGGGGAAGATCGTCACCGCCGGCGGCATCGACAGCCACGTGCACTTCATCTGCCCCCAGCAGGCGGAGGAGGCGATCGCCTCCGGGGTGACGACGCTGATCGGCGGCGGCACCGGCCCGGCGACCGGCACCAACGCCACCACCTGCACCCCCGGCGAGTGGAACCTCGGGTTCATGCTGCGGGCGGCGGACGCCTTCCCGGTCAACATCGGGTTGCTGGGCAAGGGCAACTGCTCGAACGCCGAACCGCTGCGGCGGCAGGTGCGGGCGGGCGCGTGCGGGCTGAAACTGCACGAGGACTGGGGCACGACCCCGGCCGCCATCGACGCCTGCCTCGACGTCGCCGACGAGTTCGACGTGCAGACCGCGATCCACACCGACACGATCAACGAATGCGGCTTCCTGGAGGAGACCCTGCGCGCCATCGGCGGCCGCACCCTCCACACCTACCACACCGAGGGCGCGGGCGGCGGGCACGCGCCGGACATCATCCGCATCGCCTCGTTTCCGAACGTCCTCCCCTCCTCCACCAATCCGACCCGGCCCTACACCGTCAACACCGTCGAGGAGCATCTCGACATGCTGATGGTCTGCCACCACCTGAACCCGGAGGTCCCCGAGGACGTCGCCTTCGCGGATTCGCGCATCCGGGCGCAGACGATGATGGCCGAGGACATCCTGCACGACCTCGGCGCGATCTCGATGATCGCCTCCGATTCGCAGGCGATGGGACGGGTCGGCGAGGTGGTGATCCGCACCTGGCAGACCGCCGACAAGATGAAGCGGCAACGTGGCCCGCTCGCCGGCGACAGCGCCCGCAACGACAATCTCCGCATCCGGCGCTATGTCGCGAAGTACACGATCAACCCCGCCATCGCCCACGGCATCGCCCACGAGGTGGGATCGGTCGAGACCGGAAAACTGGCCGACCTCGCGATCTGGTCCCCCGCCCGCTTCGGCGTCAACCCGGACCTCGTGCTGAAGGGCGGGGTCATCGCCTGGGCCGCCATGGGCGACCCCAACGCCAGCATCCCCACCCCGCAGCCGGTCCGCTACCGCCCGATGTTCGGCGCGTTCGCCCCGGACGCCTGCGCGGTCACCTTCCTGTCGAAGGCGGCGGTGGACGAGGGCATCCCGGACCGGCTCCGGTTGCGGAAGCGGGCGGTCGCCGTCTCCGGGGTGCGGGGTGTGGGCAAGGCGGCGATGCGCCTCAACGACGCGATGCCCGCGATCACCGTCGATCCCGAAACCTACGAGGTGCGTGCCGACGGTGAACTGCTGACCTGCGAGCCCGCCGCCATCCTGCCGCTGGCCCAGCGCTACTTTCTCTTCTGATGCCCGCCAGCATGGATACGGTGACGTTGCTGCGGCTGCTCCAGGTGGCCGATTCCGGCTTCCCGACCGGCGCGTTCGCCTTCTCCCACGGGCTGGAAGGGCTGCACGCGGCCGGGCTGCTGCGCGATGAGGAGGAGGTCGCGGCGGCGGTGGACGCCCACCTGCGGGAGAGTTTCGCCGGGGTGGAGTGCCCGGCCATGCGCCACGCCTTCCGCGCGGCCGTACGCGGCGACGCCGCAACCCTGCGCCGAATCGACCGGTTGCTGGACGCCTGCAAGCCGGTGCCGGTCTTCCGCGACGGCAGCGCCCGCGTCGGGCGGCGGTTGCTGGAGAGCGCGGCGCCACTGCTGCCCGGCGCGGTCCTCGCCGGATGGCGGCTGGAGGCGGCGGCGGGGCGCACGCCGGGCCATCACGCGGTGGCGTTCGGGGTGGTCATGCAGGCGGCGGGCGCGGACGAGGAGACGGCGGCGGCCCTGCAGGGCGCGGGGTTCCTGAACGGGCTGACCTCGGCGGCGGTGCGGCTGGGGGCGATCGGGCAGGGGGCGGCGCAGCGGATCGTCGCCTCGCGCAGGGAGCAGGTCGCGGCGCGGGCGGCGGCGTGCCGCGACGCCAGCCTCGACGACCTCGGCGGCTACCTGCCGCTGATCGACATCGCCGGGCTGCGCCAGCCCGCGCTCGGGGGCCGCATTTTCGGGTCGTGACGGCATGGGGAGGTTGGACGTGAGGGCAGTGCGCATCGGCATCGCGGGACCGGTGGGAACCGGGAAGACCGCGCTCGTCTGGCGGCTGTGCGAGGCGCTGCGCGACCGGGTCAGCCTGGCGGTGATCACCAACGACATCTACACCCGCGAGGATGCCGAGTTCCTGTTGCGCCATGCCGCGCTGCCGGAGAGCCGGATCGTCGGGGTCGAGACCGGCGGCTGTCCCCACGCCGCGATCCGCGACGATCCGTCCCTGAACGAGGAGGCGATCGCGCTGCTGGAGCGCCGCCATCCCGGGCTCGAACTGATCCTGCTGGAGAGCGGGGGCGACAACCTCTCGGCGACCTTCAGCCCCGAACTGGTGGACGCCAGCGTGTTCGTGATCGACGTCGCCGGCGGCGACAAGATCCCGCGCAAGGGCGGCCCCGGCGTCTGCCGCTCCGACCTGCTGGTGATCAACAAGACCGACCTCGCGCCGCTGGTCGGCGCCTCGCTGGAGGTGATGGCGCGGGACGCCGCCCGGCAGCGGGGCGAGCGCCCCTTCCTGTTCACCAACCTGCGCGACCGGCAGGGACTGGACGCGGTGCTGGCCTGGCTGGCCGGCCACCTGCCCGCCGCGGCGTGAGCGGGGCCGCGCCCACCGGCGCGATGCGGCTGCGGGCGGCGCGGCTCGGCGCGCGCACCGTGCTGGCCGAGGCCAGCCGGACCGCGCCCTTCCACCCCGGCCCGGCCCACTACCACGACCCGGGCGGCGCTGCCGAGGTGATCGTCCAGGAAGTGGGGCCCGGGGTCTTTCCCGGCGACCGGTTGCGCGCCGAGGTGATCGTGGAGGCGGGGGCGGCGCTCGCCGTGCGCGGGCAGGGCGCGACGCGCCTCTACCCCGCCCCGCCCGGAGCCGTGGCGGTCATCTCCACCTCCCTGCGGGTGGCGGCCGGCGCGAGCCTGTGGTGGCTGCCGGGCGATCTGCTGCCCTACGCGGACGCCAGCCTCGAGGCCCTCACCGAGGTGGACCTGGCCCCGGATGCGCGCTTCCTGCTGCTGGAGATCGTGACCGCCGGGCGGGCCGCGCGGGGCGAGCGGGACGCCTACCGCAGGCTGGACCTGCGGCTGCGGATCGACCGCGGCGGCGAGCCGTTGCTGCGGGAGCGCGCCCTGCTCGACCCCGCCGCCCGCCCGCCGGCGCGGGGAGGCTACGACTGCTCGGCGCTGCTCGTGCTGGCGGGGTTCCCGCCGCTCGATCCGGCTGGCCTGCGCGTGCCGGACGGCTTGGCCGGGATGGACAGCCACGGCGGCCTGACCGTGGCCCGCGCGGTCGGGAACTCGGCGTTCGGGCTGCGGGAGGCGCTGCTGGCCGCCGCCCGGGAGGCCCTGCCGGGACCGGGCCGCTGACCCGCGGCAATCCGCGGTTTTGGCTTGCCCCGAAAGTCCCGTTTCTCCTGCAAATCTTGTGTCCGAATAGAGGAACGGGCAGAATGTACGTACCGGTTGCGGCTTGCTCGTCCACCGCCTCCGGGAGCGATCGCCTGGAGCCTCCCCCTCGCTCCGGGCGTTCGCGTTTGCTGCGGCAGGCTGCCCCTGAATGGCGCCGCGCCCCGCCGGCATGGCTGGGGCTGGGGCAAGGAGCCGCCCCTCCCGACCACCCATACCCGGACAGGTTTGGATCTTCGGTGCGGTCCGGGCATCTGGCCTCACCCCCTACCCCGCTCCCTGACACAGGGAGCGGGGCTTTTCGTCACGGTGGTGGCTGAATGCGGCGGTCCCGGGCGTCGGTGGCGAGGGCTGCCGGGAGTCGGGGACCGTCCGGGTGCGAGCCGTGCCGCACGGCGGCGCGGCTGGCTCCGGCGCGGGCCGGCCGCCGGCCGCGGCAGTCCAGCGGGGCTGGTCCCGCGGCCGGCGGCGGCGGGCTATCCCTGCCGGACCGAGGCGGGGCGGACGGCAAGCAGCGCGGCCGCGTCCGGACCGGCGGCGGCGGGGCCGCGGCGCAGGGCGGAGAGCACCCGCTCCGGGGAGAAGGGCGTGGCGGCCACCGGCACGCCGATGGCGGCGCGGACGGCGGAGCCGATGGCGGCGGGCGGGAGGATCACCGGCGCCTCGCCCACGCCCTTGGCGCCGTAGGGCCCCTCGCTGGTTGGGGACTCGACGATCTCGGTGCGGACGCGCGGCGCTTCGAGGGTGGTGGGAAGTTTGTAGAGGGCGAGGTTGGGGTTGCGGAGCCTGCCGTCCTCGATGACGAGTTCCTCGGTCAGCGCGAAGCCGATGCCCTGGACTGCGCCGCCCTGGAACTGCCCCTCGACGCCGACCGGGTTGATCGCGTAGCCAACGTCCTGCGCGACCACGTAGTCGAGGATGCGGGTCTGGCCGGTCTCGGGGTCGATCTCCACCTCGCAGGCGTGGCAATGCCAGGAGGGAGCGGTCATGGTGGGCAACACGCTGCCGAGGGTGGTGGCCTCGTCGAAGGGAACGTCGGCGGCGAGGAAGGTGCCCTGGCCGATGACCGGTTCCGCGATCCACATCTGCCCGGCCATCAGGTCGGCGTAGCTCAGGCTGCGGTCGGGCACGCCGCGGACGGAGATGCGGCCCTCGCGCACCTCGAGGTCGGCCTCGGCGGCTTCGAGCAGGTTGGCGGCCCGGCGCAGCAGTTCGGCGCGGGCGGCCTGGGTGGCGCGCTGGGCGGCCCGGCCCATGTTGTAGGTGGTGCGGCTGCCCTGGGCGCCGGCATCCATCGGGGTGCCCGCGGTGTCGCCCCAGATGAGCCGGATTTTCCCGGTGGAGACGCCGAGTTCCTCGGCGACGACCTGGGCGACGGCCGCGGCCACGGAGCCGGTGCCGATCTCGGTCGCGCCGGTGAGCACGGAGACGGTGCCGTCCTCGTTCAGCTGCACGCTGCAGCCGGAGGAACCGGCGACGGTGAGCCACCAGGTGCAGGCCAGGCCCTTGCCGCGCAGCAGGCCGCCGGGGCCGGGAGCCGGCGCCGAACCGGGAACCGGATCGTCCGACAGGCCGATGGCGGCGGCGGCGCGGTCGATCGCCTGCTCGATGGCGACGCCGGAGAGCGGCTGGCCGTTGTGGCCGCGGTCGCCGTCGCGGAAGAGGTTGCGCTTGCGGATGGCGATGCGGCCGATGCCGAGCCGGGCCGCGATCTCGTCGGTGTGGCTTTCGACGGCGAACGCGGCCTGCACCCCGCCCGGGGCGCGGTAGGCGCCGAAGGCCATCTTGTTGGTGTAGACGGCGAGGACCTCGACCCGGACGCTGGGGATGCGGTAGGGGCCGGGGGCGAGTTGGGCGACGATGGCGGCGATGGTCGGGCTGCCGGTGGTGAAGGCCCCGGCGTCGATGACGACGCGCACCTCGCGGGCGGCGATGTCGCCGCCGGGCAGCACGGCGGAGCGGATGGCGAAGGTCATCGGGTGGCGGGGGCTGCCGGTTTCGAGGTCCTCGGCGCGGGTGTTGACGATGCGCACCGGGCGGCCGGCGGCGCGGGCGAGCACGGCGGCGTACAACTCGAGGGTGGCCTCGAGCTTGGAGCCGAAGCCGCCGCCCACCGTCTCGGCCACGACCCGGATGTCGCTGTAGGGCAGGCGCAACGCCTCGTGCAGTTGCTGGCGGACGCCGAAGGGATGCTGGGTGCTGGTGTGGATGGTGAGCGCGCCGCGGGCGTCGGCCTCGGCGACGACGGCGCGGGTCTCCATCGGGGTCTGGTGGGTGGAGTGGGTGGCGTAGGCGCTCTCGACGATCTCGCTGCCGGGGGCGGCGAAGGCGGCGTCGACATCGCCGGTCTCCAGCAGCACCTGCGAGCAGACGTTGCCCCAGCGGCGCAGGCTGGGCGGCGCGCCATGCGCGGCATAGTCGGGGTGGACGAGCGGCGCATCGGGGCCGAGGGCCGCCACCGGATCGAAGACGGCGGGGAGGTCCTCGTACTCGACGCGGATGAGATTGCAGGCGAGTTCGGCGGTCTCCGGGCTGTCGGCGGCGACGGCGGCGACGGCCTGCCCGACGTGGCGGACGAAGCCCTGCGCGAAGACGGTCTGGTCCTTGACCGCCTCGCCGAACGAGTGGCAGCCCGCGTCGCCGAAGAGGACGGCCTCGACGCCGGGCAGGGCCTCGGCGGCGGAGACGTCGATGGAGACGATGCGGGCGCTGGGGCGGTCGCTGCGGAGGACCTTGCCGTGGAGGAGGCCGTGGGGGCGGTAGTCGCTGGCGTAGCGGGCGGCCCCGGTGAGTTTGTCGTCGGCGTCGAGGCGGCGGACCCGCTTTCCAACCCAGGTGGCGGCGGCGGTCATCGGTTCGTCTCCCTGCCCGCGGCGCGGTCGCTGGCGAGGCGCAGCGCGCGGCGGGTCATGACCTCGATCATTTCGCGGCGATACCAGTCGCTCGCCTCGGTGTCGCTGAACGGTTCGGCCTGCCCGGCGGCGAGGGCCGCGGCGGCGGCGATGGCGCCGTCGTCCGGCGGTGCGCCTTCGAGATGGCGCTCGGCCGCGGCGGCGCGGTAGGGCACCGGGCCGCCGCCGACGACGCCGATCCGCGCCGAGGCGACGGAGCCGTCGGCGGCGAGGGCGATGCCCGCGCCCGCGCCGGCGAGGGCGGTGTCGACCCCGCGCAGGCGGTGCTTGACGTAGGCGGAGCCGAAGCGGGGCGGCGGGGCCGGGAGGCGGACGGCGGCGAGGATCTCGCCGGGGGCGAGCACGGTTTCCATGTAGTCGGCGAACAGGGCCTCGACGGGGAGGGCGCGGGGGCCTGCGGCGGAGACGATCTCCGCGACCGCGCCGAGGGCAATGAGGGCGGCGGGCGGGTCGCCGGTGGGGTCGGCATGGCAGAGGTTGCCGCCGATGGTGCTGCGGCGGCGGATCAGCGGCGAGGCGACGCAACCGGCGGCCTCGGCGAGGGCGGTCCAGCCCGCGCGGATGCGGGCGGAGCCCTCGATCTCGCGCTGGGTGGTCATTGCGCCGATGCGCAGGGCGCCGCCGTCGGCGGCGACGCCGCGCAGGTCCGCGGCCCGTTGCAGCGAGATGAGCGCCGAGGGGGAGACGAGGCCGAGGCGCTTGAGCACCAGCAGCGACTGGCCGCCAGCGAGAAGCCGGGCGTCCTCGCCGTGGGCGGCAAGCAGGGCGAGGGCCTCGGCGAGTGAGGCGGGCATCAGAACCGGGGTTTCGGCGGGGGCGTCCCATTCCATGGCCATGTCAGGAACCTCCGAGGCGGGCGCGGGCGCAGCCCTCGAGTTCGGCGATCATCGCGTCGGCGCGCCGGGCGAACATGCCGTGGCCGTACTGGCCGATCTTGCCCATCACGTCGACGTCGGAGTCGACGGCGATGCGGGTGCCGGGACCGTCCGGGGAGAGGCGCATGGTCATGGTCGCGGAGACGCCGCTGCCGAGTTTGGCGTCGCGCCCGGTGACGGCGACGACGCCGGCGCCCGCCTGCTCGTCGAGGGAGACGACCTGGACGCGGCAGCCGAAGCGGGCGGAGATGGGGCCGATTTTCGCGGCCACCTCGGCATCCCAGAGATCGGGGCCGGCGGGGCGCAGGTTCTCGACGCCGGGGATGCAGGAGGCGAGTCCGGGAACGTCCATCAGGAAGGCCCAGGCGGCGTCGCGGCTGGCAGGAACGGAGAACTCGTGGTGAAACTTCACGAGGCGGCCCCCTTCGCGGCGGCCAGCACGGCGTCGACGATCTTGACGTAGCCGGTGCAGCGGCAGAGGTTGCCGCTGAGGGCGACGCGGACCTCCTCTTCGGTGGGATCGGGGTTGTCGCGGAGCAGGGCGTGGGCGGCCAGCACGATGCCGGGGGTGCAGAAGCCGCACTGCACGCCGCCGTGCTCGGCGAGCGCCTCCTGGACGGCGGAGAGGCCGCCGCGGGAGAGGCCCTCGATGGTGGTGATCTCGCGGCCCTCGGCCTCGGCGAGGAGCATCAGGCAGGAGCAGATCGGGTCGCCGTCGACCAGCACGGTGCAGGCCCCGCACTCGCCGATGCCGCAGGCCTGCTTGGTCCCGGTCAGGGCGAGGTCGTCGCGGAGGACATCGACGAGAAAGGCGTCGCCGGGTGCGGTCACCCGGCGGGCCTTGCCGTTCACCATCAGCGTTCTGGCGTTGGTCATGCTGCGCTCCTGCGTCCCGTCGTGATGCCGGGTGTGCCGTGCCGGCGGCGGCGGGTCCGGGGCGCGCCTGCGGCCGCGGACCGTGCGGCAATCATCCCAGATGACGGGCGGCGGGGGAAAGGCGTCCGGGTGGGGCGGACCCGGCGGGTCAGGCGGTGCGGGCGGCGGCGACGGTCAGTCCGCCGTCGAGGATGACCGGTGCGCCGGTCATGAAGGCGCAGGCGGGGGAACAGACCCAGGCGATGACCTCGGCCACCTCCTCGGCGGAGCCGAGCCTGCCCTGCGGGGCGATCAGTTCGGCGGCGCGGCGGGCGGCGGCGGGATCGGCGGCGAGGCGGAACTGGGCGCGGTTCATCTCGGTGTCGATGTTGCCGGGGCACAGCGCGTTGACCCGGATGCCGTCCTTCGCGTGGTCCACCGCGAGGCACTTGGTGAGCGAGAGCACGGCGGCCTTCGACGCCGCGTAGGCGATGAGTTCCGGCGCGCCGACGAGCGCGGCCCCGGAGGCGATGTTGACGATGCTGCCGCCTCCCCCGCGGGCCATGTGGGGGATGGCGTGCTTGCAGGCGAGGAAGGTGCCCTTCACGTTGACGTCCATGATGAGGTCCCATTCGGCCTCGCTGGTGCCGAGGATGTCGTGCCGGGCAAGGACGCCCGCGCAGTTGACGAGGATGTCGATGCCGCCCCACGCCGCGGCCGCGGCGGCCATCAGGGCGGCGCAGTCGTCGCTGGCGGTGACGTCGCAGGCGAACGGGAAGGCCTCGCCGCCAGCGGCGGCGATCGCAGCGGCGACCTCTGCCGCGCCCGCGGCGTTGCGGTCGGCGACCACGATGCGCGCGCCGTCGCGGGCGAGCCGCCTCGCCGCCGCCTCGCCGATGCCCTGCGCTCCGCCGGTGATGACCGCCCGCTCCATCGCTGCCTCCTGTCGCGAAGACCTGCCGTGCCGCCCTCCCCCGCTTCGGACGGGATTGTGCGGCATCGCGCGATGGCGGGGTCAGAGCGGCGGCAGGACAAGGCCCGGAGCCCGGAAGACCTGGCGGAACTTGCCGCCGGCAGTGGGGTGCGGCGGCTCCGGGGAGCGGCGGATCCGGGTCCCGGCGACGCCCTGCGCGGCGAGGAAGGCGCGGACCGCCGCCCGGACGCCGGACCAGACGCGGTCCGGGTCGGCGCCGGGGAGCGGCTGGAGCCGGATGTCGATGGTCCGGGCGCCGGACTGGATGGCCTGGAACCGCTCGACGCCGGCGGTCTCCTCGATCGCCGCGCCGAGCGCGAGCGGAAGCACCGGGACGAGGCCGCCGGCGGCGCGCGGCAGCAGGAGCACATCGTCGGTGCGGCCCTCGACGCGAATCACCGGGAGGGGGCTGCCGCAGGGGCACGGCGCCGGCAGCAGGGTGATGCGGTCGCCGAGGTCGTAGCGGATGATCGGCTGCACCCGGTTGGCGAGGTTGGTCACCAGCGCGGAGTGCGAGGCGACGCCCGGGGGGACCGGGCGGCCGTCGGCGTCCACCGGCTCCAGCAGGATCCAGTCGGCGTTCTGGTGCATCTGGCCGTGGCGGCAGGTCACGGCGATGGGCGGGGCCTCGGTCGCGCCGTAGCCGCCGGCGACGGGGCAGCCGCAACTGGCCTCGATGATCGCGCGGTCCTCCGGGGTGAGGGTCTCGGCGGTGGTGACGACGAGGGCTGGCCGGATGCGGAGCCTGCCGGCCCGCTGCTCCCCCGCGAGCAACCGGATCGCGGTGGCGTAGCCGGAGAGCACGGCGGGGGGATCGGCCGCGAGCAGGGCGGTGATGGAGTCGAGCGGGGCCTGCGCCGGGATGACGCGGATGCCCGCCGCCAGCGGATTGGTGCGCTGGTGCAGGGCAACGAGCGCGGCCGCGCCGTAGTGGCCGCCGGTGGCGACGACGGCCGCGACCCTGCCCCGTTCGCGGACGAGGGCCGCCAGCACCCGCCCCCACGGCACGCTGCCCGCGCCCCGGATGCGTTCGGCGTTGGCGATGGCGCGGGCGGGGGCGTCCAGCAGCACGATCGCCGGGTGGCCGGTGGAGCCGGAGGTGGTGGCGACGAGATACCGCCCGAGGAGCAGATGCCCGACCGTCTCCGGGCGGGAAATCCAGTCGTCGACGATGGCGCGGGTGACGGCGGGGTCGGTGACCCAATCGTCGAAGCGGGGCATCAGGTCGCGTTTGGAGACGGGCGGCAGCAGGCCGGGGTCGCGGATGCCGTCCGGCAGGTCGCGGTAGCGGTCGCGATAGACGGGCGAGGCGCGCCGGGCGAAGGCGACGATCTCGGCGAAGCGCTCGCGCTGGCGGCGGAGGATGGGCTCCGGGCCGTCGCGGGTGGCGAGCAGGGCGTCGAGGGCCGCGGCGCGGGCGGAGGAGGACCAGCGCGGCGCGCCGCCGGCGGTCACGCAGGTGGCCCCGGCCGGGGATGGGCCGGGGCCGGGGCCGGGTCGGCCACGGGCGCGCCCGTGGCCGCGGCCGAAGGCTCCAGCGCGCCGGAGCGGACCAGCAGCACGGGAGCGGGCGCGTTGCGGACGAGTTTCTCGGCGACCGAGCCGAGCGCCCAGCGGGCGACGCCGCCGCGGCCGTGGCTGGTCATCACCAGCAGGTCGCCGGGGCGCAGGGCGTCGCTGATGGCGAAGAACGGCGATCCCTCGATGACCAGCCAGCCGAGCGTGCGGTTCTTGCGGGCGAAGCGGGCGCAGACCTCCTTGAGATAGAAGCCCGCGTCCTCCCGCATGGCCGCGATGGTCCCGGCGGTGACTTCGGGCAGGGCGAGTTCGCCGACCGGCGCGGCCAGCAGGTGGAAGTCGACGGCCTGCACCAGCAGGACCGGGAGATGATGGGCATCGGCGAGGTTGACGGCGACCGTCACCGCGGCCTCGGCGCGGGAGGAGCCGTCGAGCGGCACGACGATGCGCGTGAAGGGGGGAGGCGCTGCGCCGGGACGGACCAGCAGCACCGGAATGGTGGCGGCGCGGGCGACCCGGTCGGCGATGCTGCCGAAGACGGAGCGGCCGGCGGCGCCGCGGCCGTGGGTGGCCATGGCGATGAACGAGGCGCGGTGCTCGCGGGCGGCGGCGAGGATTTCGGTGGCGGGGTCGCCCTCGCGCACCTCGACCGACCAGCGGACGGGGCGATCCCCGAGCCGGTCGCCGGCGAGTTCGAGCTGGCGCTGGATCGATTCGCGCAGGGCGAGGCGGACGTGGGTTTCGGAGACGAGATCGAGCAGGGCGGGAACCAGCAGATCGCTGCCGGGCAGCACGCCGAGCAGCACCGCCGCGCCGCCGGGGGCCAGCAGCGCCACGGCGGCCTCGAGGGAGGCCTCCGACTGGGGGGAGCCGTCGAGCGGCACGATCGCGGAGGTGAACATCGGTCGCTCCGGGCGTCGGCGAGGCGGGGAACGGGCGGGGGGCGGCACGCCCCCACGCACGGAGGCCCGGGCGCAAGAACGGGGCCACAGGCGCGCCCGCCCGGCGATACTGCCGTCCTGCCCGTCCCCGCTACCGTGGAGGAGCCGCCGTGCTGATCTTCGACGCTCACCTCGATCTCGCGCTGAACGCGCTGGTCTACAACCGCGACCTCGCCCGGCCCGCGCACGCCACGCGCAAACTGGAACTGGCCGAGCGGCTGACCGACAAGGGCCGCGCCGCATCCACCGTCGCCTTCCCGGACATGCGCGCGGGCGGGGTCGGGCTGTGCCTGGCCACGGTGCTGGCGCGGGTGAAGCCGCAGCATGGCTCCCGGCTGGACTACCGCACCCACGCCGCCGCCTACGCCCACGCGCAGGGGGAACTGGCCTGGTACCGGGAACTGGAGCGGCAGGGGGTGGCCCGCATCATCCGCGACTGGCCCGCCCTCGAGCGGCATGCCGCGGAATGGCAGGCCGCCCCGGAGACGGCGCCGTTCGGCTTCATCCTGCTGATGGAGGGCGCCGATCCGGTGGTGGAGCCGGGGCAGTTCGGCCGCTGGTGGGACGACGGGCTGCGCGTGGCCGGGCTGGCCCACTACGGGCCGAGCGCCTACGCCCACGGCACGGCCAGCGTCGGCGGGCTGACCCCGGCCGGGCGGGAATTGCTGCGGGAGATGGAGCGCTCCGGCGCGATCCTCGACGTCTCCCACCTGGTGGACGACAGCTTCCACGAGGCGCTCGACGCCTTTTCCGGCCCGGTCCTCGCCAGCCACGCCAACTGCCGCGCGCTGGTGCCCGGCGACCGGCAATTGTCCGACGACATGATCCGGCGGCTGATCGAGCGGGACGCGGTGATCGGGGCGGCGCTGGACGCCTGGATGATCCAGCCGGGCTGGGTGCAGTTCGAGTCGACCCGGATCGAGGTCGGCCTCGAGCAGTACGTCGATCACATCGACCGGGTGTGCCAGATCGCGGGGAACGCCCGCCACGCGGCGGTCGGCAGCGATCTCGACGGCGGCTACGGGATCGAGCAGACCCCGCACGGCCTGGACACCATCGCCGACCTGCGCGGCGTGCCCGCCCTGCTGGCCCGGCGCGGCTACTCCGAGGCCGACATCGCCGGGATCATGCACGGGAACTGGCTGCGGCTGTTCCGGCGGGCGTGGGGCGGCTGACCGGGCGGATCGGGGCGGCCAGCCGGCCATCCCGGCCGGCGAGCCACGGCGGCGGGACGGGCGCGCCCGGGGTGGTCCGGGGCTGCCGCGCATATGCACCATGAACGATGTGAAGGGGGCGATGCGCGAACTACAGAACGGGGGCTATACAATTTCGCACTTCGGTGCGACGCTGCGCGCCGAAATCCTCGGAGGAGCGAGGATGAAAGCCGTTGCGCTGGCGCGGCGAGGGAAGACGGGGCCCATGGGACGCCCCGGAGAACGTGGGAGGGAATCGTGGACCTGACAGCAGGGCAGTACAACCTGATCTACAACGCGTTTTCATTCGCCATCGCCGCGATGGGCGCGGCCACGCTGTTCCTCTGGCTGAACCGGGGGAACGTCGCGCCGCAGTACCGGGCGGCGGTCACCATCTCGGGCCTGGTCACGGCCATCGCCTTCTACCACTACTGGCGGATCTTCGGCAGCTGGAAAGAGGCCTACGAGGTCAAGGACGGCGTGCTCACCGCGACCGGCATCGCCTTCAACGATGCCTACCGGTACGTGGACTGGCTGCTGACCGTTCCCCTGCTCCTCATCGAGCTGATCCTCGTCATGCGCCTGCCGCAGGGCGAGACCAGCAAGAAGGCCATCCGCCTCGGCCTGCTCGCGGCGATCATGGTCATCCTGGGCTACCCCGGCGAGATTTCCAGCGCCTCCAACACGCGCTGGCTGTGGTGGGTGCTCTCGATGATCCCGTTCCTGATCATCGTCTGGGAGCTCGCCAACGGCCTCAAGGCCTCCATCGCCAACCAGCCGGCGGGCGTCCGCAGCCTGGTCGACAAGGCCCGGGTGCTCACCATCATCTCCTGGTGCTTCTACCCGCTGGTCTTCATCTTCCCGATGATCGGCTTCACCGGCGGCACCGCCACCACCCTGGTCCAGGTCGGCTACACCATCGCTGACCTCGTGGCCAAGGCCGTTTTCGGCATCCTCATCTACATGATTGCGGTTCGCAAGTCCGAGGCCGAGGGCTGGGGCGTGCGCGCCGACGGCATGGCCATGGCTGGCGCGGCGGACTAGTTCCCCGCCCGGCTGCATGCCGGTTCCGGGCCGCGGGGGCGCCCCGCAAACACCCCCGCGCCCGCGGCGGCGTCAGCCCTGCCACAACAAGTATAGGAGGAACAGCCAGGCCGGCCACCGCGC
>JBJTKE010000332.1:0-14987 GCA_046096285.1 Chloroflexota bacterium | reverse complement strand
CAGCGGGGCCGCGCCGATCTCCGCCTCCCCGGCCCCGGCCGCCGCCGCGTTCCGCTCCGGGTCGAGCGAGACGCCCATCCAGCCCAGCCCGGCGCAGCATTCCGCCCGGATCGCGGGCTGGTGCTCCCCGATGCCGCCGCTGAAGACGAGCGCGTCCATGCCGCCGAGGGCCGCCGCCATCCGCGCGATGCCGCCGCGCAGCCAGTGCAGGAACACCCCGATGGCCAGCGCGGCGGCATCGTCTCCGGCCGCCGGAGAGCCCCTTCAGCCCGGCCTCGTGGTTGAGGGCGGCGTCGAGCGCTTCGGCGGTCATGACGTTCCCGGCCAGCATCGCCAGCAGGATGCCGGGGTCCAGCGAGCCGGGCCGGGTGGCCATCACCAGCCCGTCCATCGGGGTGTATCCCATCGTGGTGTCGATAGAGCGGCCATCGCGCACGGCGGCGAGCGAGCAGCCGCTGCCGAGGTGGCAGGTGACGGCCCGGAAGGGCGGGGCGGGCGCGCCGCACAGCGCGGCGACCCGCTCCGCGCACCACTGGTGATTGATCCCGTGGAAGCCGAAGCGGCGGATGCCGCGCTCCTCGTACCAGCCCGCCGGCAGCGCGTAGCGGTAGGCCTCGGGCGGCATCGTCTGGTGGAAGGAGGTGTCGAACACCGCCGCCTGCGGCAGGCCCGGCAGCAGTGCGGAGACGGCGTCGATGCCGGCCAGCGCGGCCGGGTTGTGCAGCGGCGCGAGGCGGCACAGGTCCGCGATCCCGGCCCGTACCCTCGCGTCGATGAGCGCCGGGCCGGTGAAGCGCGCCCCGCCATGGACCACCCGGTGCCCGGCAGCCGCGATCCGGTCCGCGCCGATGCCCGGCAGCAGTCCCGCGAGCGCCGCCCGCGCGCCGTCCGTGCCGGAGGGCCACGCGATCTCGCCGCCCCGGACGCGCCGCGTCCCGCCGTCCGCGAACAGGCCCCACTTGAGGCTGCTCGACCCGGCGTTGAGCGCCAGCACGCAGGATTCGCTCACGCCCGGGGCTTCCAGCGCCAGCCGGTGATTTCGGGCGGGTCTTCGCCGTGCTCCTCCACCCAGGCGCGGTGCTCGGCCAGCTTGCGGGTGTACTTCCCGATCACCGGCGCGGTCTCCACCGCCCGCTTCGGCAGGCATTGCAGCGCGGTGATCGCCAGTTGCCAGCGGCTTGCGCCGTTGCGGATCAGCATGTCGAACGGCGTGGTCGTCGTGCCTTCCTCGATGTAGCCGCGCACCTTGAAGCGGTCCGGCAGCGGCCGGTTGTAGATCAGCTGGTGCACCGCCGAGGGGTAGCCGTGGAAGGCGAAGACGACCGGCCGGTTCCAGGTGAACAGGTCGATGAACGCCTCGTCAGTCAGCCCGTGCGGGTGGCCGAGCTTGCTGGCCAGCACCATCAGGTCGGCCACGTTCACCACCCGCACCGCCAGCCCGGGCAGTTCCTCGCGGAGGATCTGGGCGGCGGCCAGCGCCTCCACCGTCGGGATCGTGCCGGCGCTGGCGAGGATCACCTCCGGGCTGGCCGGGTCGCCGTTCCCGGCCCACGCCCAGGCCGAGGCGCCACGCGCCATGTGGGCGTCGGCTTCTTCCATTGAAAGCCACTGCGGCTGCGGCTGCTTGGTCGCCACCAGCAGGTTGATATGGTCCCGGCTCTCCAGGCAGTGCCGCAGCGAGGCGACGAACGTGTTGGCGTCCGGCGGCAGGTAGATGCGGGCGATTTCGGCCTTCTTCTGCAACAGCGAATTGATGAAGCCCGGCCCCTGGTGGCTGTAGCCGTTGTGGTCCTGCCGCCACGCGTCCGAGGTGAGCAGGATGTTCAGCGAGGCCAGCGGTTGCCGCCACGGCGTCTCGTGGCAGAGCTTCAGCCACTTCGCGTATTGGGCGACCATCGATTCGACCACCATGATGAAGGCCTCGTAACAGGGAAAGAGGCCGTGCCGCCCGGTCTGCAGGTAGCCCTGCAGCCAGCCCTGGCAGGTGTGCTCGGAGAGCATCTCCATCACCCGCCCATCCGGGGAGAGCAGGCAGTCCGCCGCGATTGGTTCCGGGATGGGCCAGGCCCAGGCCCGCCCGGTGGCCGCGAACACCCCGCCGAGCTGGTTGGAGGAGGTTTCGTCCGGGCAGACCATGCGGAAGTTGCGGGCCGCCTCGTTCCGGGTGAACACCTCCGCGAGGTAGGTTCCGCCCTGCTGCAGCGAACTGGCGATGGCCGCTCCCCGCGTCTCCACCGCCGTGCCGGCGATGCCGACCGGCGGCAGGGCCAGCGGCCGGTAGCGGGTCCAGCCGCGCGCCGCCGGGGCCATGCCGAGCCTGCGGTCGCCAGCCGGGCAGGCGGCGAGGATGTCCGGCGCAGGCGCGCCGTCGGCGGAAAAGAGGTCCTGCGGGCGGTAGGAGCGGAGCCAGGCGTCGAGCGCGGCGAGGTCGGTAGGGTCGGTGCGCGCCTTCGCGGCGGGCACCTGGTGGGAGCGGTAGGTGCCGGTGATCGGCACCCCGCCGATCTCGGCGGGGCCGGTCCAGCCCTTGGGCGAGCGCAGCACGATCATCGGCCAGGCGGGGCGGACGGAGCGGTCTCCCCCGCGCACCCGCCTTTGGATCGCGCGGATCTCGCGGTAGGCGGCGTCGACGGCCTCCACAAGCGGGTGACTGCCGGCGTCGCCCGGCCCCGGCTCGTGGACGATGACCGGCGCCCAGCCGTACCCGCGGAAGAGGGCGAGCAGGTCCTCGTCCGGCTTGGCGGAGAGCACGGTCGGGCTGGAAATCTTGTACCCATTTAAATGGAGGATGGGCAGCACCGCGCCATTGCGCGCGGCGTCGACGAAGGTCACCGAGTGCCACGCGGTGGCGATGGGGCCGGTCTCGGCCTCGCCGTCACCGACGATGCAGGCGGCCACGAGGTCCGGGTCGTCCAGCACCGCGCCGAAGGCGGTGGCCAGCGAGTAGCCGAGTTCGCCGCCCTCGTAGATGGTGCCGGGCACCATCGGGTTCAGGTGGCTGGCGAAGCCGCCGGGCCAGGAGAACCCCTTGACGAAGGCCTCGATCCCCTCGCGGGTGTGCCCGAGGCCGGGGTAGAACTCGGCCATCGTGCCGTCCAGCCAGTTGGCGGCGAGCGGCGCGGCCGCGCCATGCCCCGGCCCGACGACCAGCATCGCCTCCGCCTCCTCGTGGGCCAGCAGCAGGCGGTTGAGCGCCACGATGGCGACGTTGATGCCGGGGCAGGTGCCCCAGTGGCCGAGCAGCCGCGGCTTGATGTCCTCGTGCCGCAGCGGGCGCTCCAGCAGCACGTTGTCCTGCAGGTAGACCTGCGCGGCGGCGAGGTAGTTGGCGGCGCGGAGCAGCCGATCGAGCGCGGCGTTGGTGGGGATGGTCGGCACGGTCGGACTCCTCGCGGACTGGCGGCGGCACTCGGGACAATCGTACCCGCCGGGCCGGATGCGTTCATCCACCGCCCGCGAACGCTCCCCCGGAACGACGATCCCGGGCAAGTTCCGGGCCGCGGGCGAAGCCCCCGCCAGACTCCCCGCCACGTCGGGGTCCGTTGGACCGGGACCTTTCGTGCGCGATCTGCGATGGGCGGGGAGCGCCTGGAACATGCAATTGTTGACCCATTCGCGACGGCGGAATCTGGGCGCGTCCGGAATCAACCCGGTGGGAGACCGGCCCGCGGAGCGATCCGCGGGCCGGCCCCATTGCGGGGCCGCGGCGCGGGCGGACCCGGTCACCCCGCCGGGCGCGGCCCGCGCGGGCTGCCTCGCGCCCCATGCAACCGATTGCATACGGCAGGCGCACGCACAGCAACTCTGGTACGATGGCGCTCCTCCGCCGGGGGGTCCCGGCGGCAGCGGAATCCGTGGAAACGGCACAGGAGGCCAGGACATGGTCGATCGTTCCGGACCGGCTGGCGCGAGCCGCCGGCATCTGCTCGGCCGGGGCGCGGCGCTCGGCGTGGCTGGCGTGGCCGGCATGGCCGCGTCGCCCCTCGCGGCGCGCGCGCAGGCCGAGGGCGGCAAGCTCAAGGAAATCCTCGACCGCGGCAAACTCGTCGTCGGCACCGGCAGCACCAACCCGCCGTGGCACTACGAGGACGAGAACGGCGCCCTCATCGGCTTCGATCTCGACATGGCCTCCTACCTCGCGCGCGGCCTGTTCGGGCTCGACGACGCCACCCTCGAGAACCCCGAGGAACTCGCCAAGCGTCTCGAGATCGTGGTCGAGGCCTCCGACGCCCGCATCCCGAACCTCACCTCGGGCAAGGTGGACATCGTCTGCCAGTTCATGACCGTCACCCCGGCCCGCGCGCTCGAGGTCGAGTTCACCATCCCCTACTACCGCGAGGCCGTCGCCCTGCTCCTCCCGGTCAACGCCGAGGTGAACAGCGCCGCCGAACTGACCGGCAAGGGCGCCAAGGTCGCCATCCTCGAGAACTCCTTCGCCGAGGACCTCGTCAAGCAGGGCGTGGCCGACGCCGAGGTCTCCACCTTCGACTCGGTCGCCAACTCCATCCTCGCGCTCGACTCCGGCCGCGTGGACGCCACCGCGATCGACCTCTCCACCGCGCAGTTCAAGACCCTGCAGTCGCCCGACAAGTACAAGACCTCGACCGACTCGTGGTCGCCCCAGACCTACGCCTTCGCGGTCGCCCCCGGCGATCAGCGCTGGCTGAACTGGGTCAACACCTGCCTGCACGAACTGCTGGTCGGCGTGGACTTCGGCTACTACCAGAAGGCCTACCAGAACCGGTTCGGCGTGGCGCTCATGCCGCCGCCGGCCGGCTTCCCGGTCGAGTTCAAGTAGGGGGCGCTGACCCCCTGCCCCCCGCTCCCTCCCCGAGGGAGCGGGGGAATCCGGCGGCGCCGCTCAGCGCTTCCCCCCACCGGGTGCGGGGGTGGCGCAAGGGCTGGAACGGAGCCGACCGGGGTTCACAGGATCGGGGCAGGACTCGCCCGGACCCCGGGCAGGCCGCCCCCACTGGCGCAATGGCCGCAGGAGCGCCGACGTGTTCGATCTCGACTGGAGCATCGTCGCCCGCTACCGCGAGGAGATCGTTTCAGGGCTGCTGCTCGCGTTGCGGCTCACGGTCGCCAGTTTCGCCATCGGCACGGTGCTCGGCCTGCTGATCGCCTTCGCCCGCGTGTCCGGCAAGCGCTGGCTGGCCGGCCCGGCCACCTTCTATGTCGAGACCATCCGCAACGTCCCCCTGCTGCTCCTGCTGCTCATCTTCTACTTCGGCATGCCGATGTTCGCCTACCGCACCCTGCCGGAGTGGCTGGCCGATCTGGTCGTCTTCGACGACATCGGCTCGGTGATCGTCGCCTTCAGCCTCTACTACGCCGCCTACCTCTCGGAGGTCTTCCGGGCGGGCATTCTCTCGGTCGGCAACCGCTACCTCGACGCGGGCCGCGCCCTCGGGCTGCGCCCCCCCGGCATCGCCCGCTGGATCACCCTGCCGATCATGTTCCGCACCGTGCTCCCCTCGCTCACCAACACCGCCATCTCCCTCTTCAAGGACACCTCGATCGCGATGGCGATCGCCGTTCCCGAACTCACCTTCGCCGCCCGCAAGATCAGCACCGACACCTTCAAGGTGTTCGAGGCGTGGCTGGCGGTGGGCGCCATCTACCTCGTCATCTCCTGGCTGATCGCCGTCGTCATGCGCTGGATCGAACGGCGCATCAAGTGGGCGGTGTAGGAGCCAGCCGTGGAAAAGACGCTCAAGGTCATCGCCGACAACCTGGACCTGATGGCGTCTGGCCTGGGCATCACCCTGGTCATCTCGCTGATCGTGATCGTCGCCGGGACCGTCATCGGCATCCTCGGCGGGGTCGGGTTGCTGTTCGGGCCGCGCTGGCTGAAGGTCCTGCTCCGCGCCTACGTGGACATCCTGCGCGGCACGCCGCTGCTGGTGCAGATGTTCCTGATCTTTTACGTGCTGCCGGAGTTCGGCCTCGAGATCGACGGCTTCCAGGCCGTCTGCGCCGGGTTGAGCCTCTTCGCCGGGGCCCACGTCTCGGAGATCGTGCGCGGCGCGGTGTCGGCGGTGCCGAAGGGGCAGTTCGACGCGGCCCGCTCGCTCGGGCTCACCTTCCCCCCGATGATGCGTTCGGTCATCCTGCCGCAGGCGCTCCCCACCGCGCTCCCGCCGTGGACCAACACCGCCGTCGAGATGGTCAAGGCCACATCGCTGGCCTACCTGCTCTCGGTGTCGGACCTGCTCTTCCGCACCCAGAACATCGTGGAGCGCACCGGCGTCGCCATGCCCTTCTACATCACCGCCGCCATCATCTACATCCTGGTCAACACCGCGCTCTCCCGCTTCGGCCTGTGGCTGGAGCGCCGCACCCGGTTCGCCGCCTGATTCCCGCCCCCGCGAGGACTACCGCCATGCCAGCCGCCGCCCCGATGGTCGACATCCGCGACGTTCACAAGCGCTTCGGCGACAACGAGGTGCTGAAAGGCGTCTCCCTTTCGGTGACGCCGGGGGAGACGGTCTGCGTGATCGGCCCCAGCGGTTCCGGCAAGACGACGCTCCTGCGCTGCATCAACTTCCTGGAGACCTACGACGCCGGGCAGATCGAGGTCGCCGGCGAACCGGTCGGCTACCGGGTGCGGGACGGCCAGCGGGTTCCGGTAGGCGAGAAGGATGTCGCCCGGATGCGCGCCGAGACCAGCATGGTCTTCCAGCAGTTCAACCTCTTCCCGCACATGACGGCCCTGCAGAACGTGGCCTTCGGCCCGGTCAAGGTGCGCGGCGTGGCGAAGGCGCAGGCCAACGAGCGCGCGCTCGACCTGCTGGGCCGCGTCGGCCTGCGCGAGAAGGCGGACAGCTACCCGGCGCAACTCTCCGGCGGCCAGCAGCAGCGGGTGGCCATCGCCCGCGCACTGGCCATGGAGCCGAAGGTGATGCTGTTCGACGAGGTGACCTCGGCGCTGGACCCGGAACTGGTCGGGGAGGTGCTGGAGGTGATGAACGACCTCGCCGCCAGCCGCGGGGTGACCATGATCGTCGTCACCCACGAGATGCTCTTCGCGAAGGAGGCCGCCGACCGGGTGGTCTTCATGGACGGCGGGGTGGTCGTCGAATCCGGCCCCCCCGCCGAGATTTTCGGCTCCCCGAAGAGCGAGCGCCTCCGCGCCTTCCTGCGCCGGTACCACGCGGGGTGAGGGCGTGAGGGCGTGAGGGCGTGTGGCGTGTGGCGTGTGGCTTGTGGGTTTGCGGCGGGGAGCTGTCAATTGGCGCACGATAGCCGCGGCTGCGCCCCGGCTCCGTGGCAGCCCGCGAGGACGGGACGATGCGGGCATCCACCCACTCCTCAGCGCATTCCCGCCGCGCCGGGATTGAAACCCGGCGGCCAGCCATGAGCGCCCTGGCAGGCCCTCAGGCCACAAGCCACAAGCCACAAGCCACAAGCCGCAAGCCCACATGCCCACACGCCCACACGCCCACACGCCGATAGGCCCACAAACCCACGGAGCCGCCATGACCTTCTACGACGATCTCGGCCTGCGACCGGTCATCAACGCGGCGGGCACGCTGACCCGCCTCGGCGGCAGCCGGATGGCCCCGGAGGTGCTGGCCGCCATGACGGAGGCCGCCGCCCGTTTCGTCCCCATCGATGAACTGCAGGAGCGCGCCGGGGAGGTCATCGCGGAGATCACCGGGGCCGAGGCCGGCTACGTGGTGACCGGCGCGGCCGCGGGGCTGGCGCTCGGAACCGCCGCCTGCGTCGCCGGCATGGACGTCGGGAAGATGGACCGCCTGCCGGACACCGCCGGCATGAAGAACGAGGTGGTCGTGCAGCGCGGCCACCGCAACAGCTACGACCACGCCATCCGCTCCGCCGGGGTGCGCATGGTCGAGGTCGGCTATCTCGGCTACCCCGGCGCGGGCGGCACGATGCCGTGGCAACTGGACGAGGCCATCACCGAGCGCACCGCCGCCGTCGCCTGCCCGATCCTCGACACCCCCGGCTGCCTGCCGCTGCCCCTCGTCTGCGAGATCGCCCACGCGAAGGGCGTGCCGGTGATCGTCGACGCGGCCGCGGAACTGCCGCCCCGCGCCAACCTGCGCCGGTTCATCGCCGAAGGCGCGGACCTCGTCGTCTTCTCCGGGGGCAAGGCCATCGGCGGCCCGCAGGCCAGCGGCATCCTCGCCGGCAGGCGCGGCCTGATCGCCTCGGTTGCCCTCCAGCACCAGGACATGGACATCCGGCCCGAAACCTGGTCCCGCCGCGGCTGGATCGCCGAGGGCCGGGTGGCGGGGGTTCCCCACCAGGGATTCGGCCGCTCGATGAAGGTCGGCCGGGAGGAGATCGCCGGGTTGCTCGCCGCGCTGCGCCGCTTCGCCGCGGGCAGCGACCAGGAGGACTTTGCGCGCTGGTCCGCCCTGCTCGATCCCATCGAGTATGCGCTGGCCGGGGCGCCCGGCGTCTCCGTCGAGCGCCGCTGGTCGGAGATGGAGCCGGTGCCGCGGCTGGTCATCGCCCCGGCGCCGGGCCACCCGGCGGGGTCCGTTTTCGAGATCGCGGTGCGCCTCTACGAGGGTGATCCGCGCATCGCCATCGGGGAGTCGCAGGCCGACCGGGGCATCCTGTTCGTCAACCCCATGTCCCTCGACCCCCGCGAGGCAGAACTCGTCGGGAGGCGCCTGCGCGAGATCCTCGCCGCCTGACTCGCCGCCCGACGGGGCGCACTGGAGCGCGACGCCATGCTGATCCGTCCCGAAAACGGCCGGAAGATCCTCTGGCAGGAGATGTTGCGGACCGACCTGCTGGCCGCGCAGGAGAACCGGGGCGTGGTCATCGTTCCGGTCGGCTCGGTCGAGCAGCACGGCCCCCACTGCCCGCCGGACGTGGACATCAGCATCCCCTACCACCTGGCGATCGAGACGGCGTCGCGGCTGGAGGACGTGCCGGTCATCGTCGCCCCGCCGGTTACCTACGGCTTCACCCACTACAACATGGGGGAGATCGGCACCATCACCCTGCGCCTGGAAACCTTCATCGACGTGCTGTGCGACGTCTCCCGGAGCATCTGGGCGAACGGGTTCCACCGGATCATCCTGCTCAACGGCCACGGCGGCAACGAGCAGGCGACCTGGAACGCCGCCATGAAACTGGCCGAGGAGGATGTCTGGCCGGTGGCCCTCACCTACTGGAACATGGCATCCGACGAACTGGCCGCATGGGGCGACGCCGACGCCGACATCGGCCACGGCGGCGAGTGGGAAACCAGCCTCCAACTGGCGCTGCGGCCCGGCCTGGTGGACATGTCGCGCGCCGTGAAGGACGAATGGCGGCTGAAGTTCGGCCCGGAGGTCGGCCGCTACGCGCGCTTCCCGGAGCGCCGCCGCGAGATGGAACACGGCGTCATGGGCGACCCCCACGCCGCCTCGGCGGAGAAGGGCCGCCGCCTGTTCGCGCTGCTGGTCGACCGCCTCTCCGCGCTCTGCCGGGAGTACCACGCCATCGAGCCGCCCCGCTACCGGGAGTTCGGCAGCCATTGCCCCCGGTGAAGCGCCGCCGCGTCCGGCAGGCCCGGCCGGCGGCGGCGCTCGCCCTCGCCGGGGCCTGACCGCAGGGCCCGGTCAGGCGGGATGGCGCATGCTTTCCCGCAGCCCGATTGCGCCCGGAAGGAGCCGAGGATGGCCACCCGGGAAGAACTCGATGCGCTGACGCCCGAGCTGCGACATGCGGCGGCGCGGGATTTCATGGCGGCGTTGGAGCAGGTGTGGGCAGGCCTTGCGGACCTGACCGATGAGGAAGTGTCCGAACTGGAGCGCGAGTTGAACGATGCGGTGGACGCCGGAGTTCGCCGCCATGCCATCGAACTCCAGCGCCGGGCCAGTTGACCGGACGCCGGGTTCTGCCGGACGCCAACTTCCTCCTCTGCGCACTGCTCGCTCGCGGCCGGCCGGATGCGCTCATTCCGCGCCTGGTCCAGTTCGGGCTTGCTGGCGGTTACACCATCGTCGTCTCGGATACGGCAGTGGAAGAGGCGAGATCCGTGCTTCTGCGCCCGTGGTTTGCGGCGCGATTTGGGCCGCGCGCGATCGAGACGATCGTCAATGTCCTGCGAGTGAACGGAATCGTCGCCCTGGTCCGGGCGCCCCCGATCCCGCGGTGCTGCCGCGACCCGCGGGACGACTACCTGATCGCCGAGGCGCTCGCCTCCGGCGCGACCCACCTGCTGACCGGCGACCGCGATCTGCTGGCCCTGAATGATGCCGGGTTTCCGTTCGGGATCGTCACGCCGGCCGAGTTGGCGGCGGCTCCCGGCATCACCGGGGCGTGTGGGGGGGGCGCGGCCGCGGGCGCGCGCGTGGACGCCGGGAGCCCCCGCGAACGGCCAGAAGCCAACCGGCCCGGCGGAAAATCCGCCGGGCCAGCTGAGGGAGGGGAGGGAAAATGCCGGGGCCATCCGGGATGGGATGGGCAGGATGACCCCCGCCAGGAAGTGTCAGGTGAAAGGCGTCAGGCCTTCGCTCCGCCAGCGGCCTCGACGGGCTCCGCGACCTCGGCGGTCTCGGCGTCCGCGGCGAGCGCCTGCGGGAATGGCTGGGTCTGCGCGGCAAACCGGACCGGAATCTGCTGCGGCCGGGCATGTTCGGCCTTTGGCAGAACCAGGCGCAGGACGCCGTGCTCGAAGGTGGCCTCGGCGCGGGCGGGATCGACCTCGAAGGGTGGCGTCACCGCGCGCTCGAAGCGGCCGTGCCACAACTCGTGCAGGTACCAGCTCGCGCCCTTGGCGTCCTCCGCCTCCGCCGCGTTGCCGATGCGGCCGCTGAGGACCACGGTTCCCTGGTTGCAGGTGACGCTGAGATCCTCCGGGCGCAGGCCCGGGGCCGCGGCGACGATGACGAAGGCGTCGGCGGTGGCGTAGACGTCCATCGGCAGCGGGGCGGCGTTGCCGGTCTGGCCGACCGACGGTCGAGCCCAGACGGTGCGGAACGGGGCGCCGGTCACGCTGTCGCTCCAGATCTGGTCGAAGGCGTTGCGCAGGCGGGCGAACTCGGTGGCGTCGTACATGGGTGGCGATCTCCCTCGGGGCAGTTGCGGGAGCGGGCTCCCGGAACTCCGGCCCGGCCGGTCGCGGGCCGTTTCGTTATGTCGACATGATAATCGGTCAACCAAGACGTGTCAAGTCCGACTCAAGGTTGCTCCCCGGATGGATTCAGCAAGCGCCGCGGCGGGGGCGGCGCCGCTCCGGGCCGCGGCGCCGGAGCGGACGGCGAGCCGGGGGTTCAGGGGGGCCCACGCCGATGCCGGTGAGCCGAATTGACGGATGACCAGCCGCCTACTACCCTGCCGCTCCCGGCGGACGGGGCTGTTCCCGCCTGTGGCTCCGGGAAACCTGCGCGGCCGCGGCCCGAACGCGCCATTCGTCCGCGAACCGGACGAGGAGGAATCGCATGGACGCGTTCCTGAGGCGAAACGTGAACCGGCGCACCCTGGTCCAGGGCGCGGCGGTCAGCATGGGCGCGATCACCCTCGGGGTGGGCGCGACCACGTACCGCATCCCGCTGGTGGGCGCGGAAGGGGCCTCGTTCGACGCCGCCGCCTGCTACCAGGCCTTCCCGGGCGCGGTGCCGGTCAAGTACGACAAGATGGGCGACGGCGGGTTCAACATCGGGTTGTCCAACTCCTACATCGGCAACGTCTGGCGCACCCAGATGATCAAGATGGCCAAGGCCTACGCCGAGAGCCCGGACGTCAAGCCGCTGATCGGCACCTTCCAGGTCAATACCGCCGACCGCAACGACGCCGAGCAGATCGCCGCCATCGAGAACATGATCTCCAACGGCGCGCAGGCGATCGTCATCATCGCCAACACCCCGACCGCGCTCGTGCCGGTCGTCCAGCAGGCCCGGGCCGACGGCATCGTGATCGTCTCGTTCGACAGCACCGTCCATGCCGATCCGCCGGACCCGTCGCTCGACCTCGGCGTCACCGTCAACGAGGACCAGGTCGAGATGGGCCGCCGCCTTGCCGAGTTCCTGGTCGAGAAGACCGGCGGCAAGGGCAAGATCCTCATGGTCAACGGCGTGCCGGGCACCGGCGTCGACACCGAGCGCCGCCAGGGCGCCGCCGAGGTCTGGGGCAACAACCCGGAGATCACCACTGTCGAGGTCCAGGGCGACTGGGATCCCGGCAAGGCCCAGACCGCCACCGCCACCGCCCTCGCCGCCAACCCGGACATCGCCGGCGTCTGGTGCCAGGGCGGGACCGACGGCGTGGTCCGCGCGTTCCTCGATGCCGGCCGGGACCTCGTGCCCATCGCCGGCGAGTCGGAGAACGGCTTCCGCAAGCAGATGGCCGAGTACAAGGACAAGATGCCGGCGCTCTCCATCGGGCAGTCGCCGGGTCTGGTCTGCGTTTCGATGCGGGCCGCGCTCTCGCTGCTGCTGGGCGAGGAAGTGCCGAGCGCCGTCTCGGTGCCGCTGCCCATGGCCACCACCGAGGAACTCGAGCCGGGCGTCAACTACTTCCCGGACGCGCCGGACAACTTCTTCACCACGACCTCCATCCCGGCCTGCGGCGTCGATCTCACCTTCGAGGAAGTCGACAAGCAGCAGGTCTGACCGGGACTCGACGCCGACGGGCCCGCCGGCCCGCGGGCGAATGGGCGTGCGGGGCAGCAACGGCGCTGCTCCCCACGCCCGCGAGTCCGCAGGGCCGCCGGTTCGGCCGCCGGCGCGTTCCCCGGCCGACAAGCCGCGCACCGGAGCCGGAACCATGGCGCTCCTTGCCGCAACCGGGATCGACAAGCGCTTCGGCGGCGTGATCGCGCTGAGCGACGCGTCGTTTTCCTGCGACGCCGGCGAGATTCACGCCCTGCTGGGGGAGAACGGCGCGGGCAAGTCCACGATGGTCAAGATCCTGTGCGGGGTGTACAGCCCCAACGCCGGGAGGCTGTCGCTCGATGGCCAGGAGGTCTCGTTCAGCGACCCCGCCGCGGTGGCCGCGGCCGGCATCGTCCCGGTGTTCCAGGAACTGTCGCTGATCCCCGACCTCCCGGTCGCCGAGAACCTGTTCATGCAGGCCGAGCCGCGCAACCGGCTTGGCCTGCTCGACCGCAAGCGGATGAACCGCGACGCCGCGGCGCTGCTCGACCGGCTCGGGTTCACCGGCATCGATCCGGAGGCCAGCGTGCGCGATCTCTCGCTGGCCGAGCGCCAGGTCGTCGAGATCGCCAAGGCCATCGGCCGCAACCCCCGCGTGCTCATCCTCGACGAGGCCACCTCCGCCCTCAACAGCCAGCAGGTGGCGCAGGTCTTCGCCGTCGTCCGCCAGTTGAAGGCGCAGGGCGTCGCCATCGTCTTCATCTCGCACCGCCTGGACGAGGTGCGCCACCTCTGCGACCGCGCCACCGACTTCCGCGACGGGCAGACCGTCGGCGCCGTCGAGGTGGCGAAGGCGGGCAACGACGAGATCGTGCAGATGATGATCGGCCGCCCGCTGCGTGAGGCCTTCCCGCCCCGGCCGCCGGTCCCGGTCAACCCCGAGCCGCTGCTCGAGGTCCGCGGCCTGTCGATGGGCAACGACCTGCGGAACGTTTCGCTCACCCTGCACCGGGGCGAGATTCTCGGCCTCTCCGGGCTGGTGGGGCAGGGCCAGGGGGAGTTGCTGTTCGCGCTGTTCGGCATCTACGCGGGCGTCACCGGGGACATCCGGGTGGCGGGACGGCACGTGTCGCCGGGCGATCCCCGCGGCGCGATGGGCGCCAGCCTCGCGCTCGTGCCCGAGGATCGCAAGACCCAGGGGCTCATCCTGCCGCTGCCGGTGGGCGAAAACATCACCCTGCCCACCCTGCCGGCGGTCGCCCGCGCCGGGGTCATCGACGAAGCGCTGGAGGACCGGGCGACCGGCGAGATGCAGCGCCGCCTGGCCATCAAGACCGCCAGCATGGACGTGCCGGTCCGCTTCCTCTCCGGCGGCAACCAGCAGAAGGTGGCCATCGCCAAGTGGCTGCTCACCGGCGCCGAGGTGCTGCTGCTGCACGATCCGACCCGCGGCATCGACGTCGGCGCGAAACTCGAGATCTACACCCTGATGCGCGATCTCACCGCCCAGGGGCACGGCATCCTTTTCTTCTCCACCGACCTCGCCGAGATCGTCGGGCTCTGCGACCGGGCGCTCGTCATGTACGAGGGCGCGGTGGCGAGCGAACTCTCCGGCGCGGACCTCACCGAGGCCAACCTGGTCAGCGCGGCGGTCGGCGTGACCGCCACGGCGCACGCGGCGACGGCCTGACCGGGCCGGAAGCGAGGCAGTCATGGCCGCATCCACCCCGTCGACCGCACCTCCCTCCGCCGCGTCGGACCGCGTGGTCCATCGCAAACCCTTCGTGATCCGGAATGCGCGGCTGCTGCTGGTGTGGGGGCTGCTGATCCTGCTGCTCGCGGTCTACGTGCTGCAGGCGCCGCAGTTTCGCCCGCGCGAGCAGCGCACCATCGCCAACTCCGGGCTGACGCTGGCGGTCGCCGGGCTCGGGCAGACGCTGGTGGTGCTGACCGGCGGCATCGACCTGTCGATCGGGCCGATGGTCAGCCTGACCAACAGCATCGCCTCCGAGATCACGCCGAAGGACAACCCCGGCGCGTTCTGGCGCACCGCCGTCATCGTGCTCGCCGTCGGCGCGCTGGGCGGCCTGATCAACGGCGCGCTCGTCGCCTACGGCCGGGTGCAGCCGATCATCGTCACGCTTGCCACGGCCTCGGTCTGGAGCGGCATCGCCCTCTATTTCCGGCCCCAGCCGGGCGGCTACATCCCGCCGCAGTTCTCCGAGCTCATCTCCGGCACCGCCTTCCAGAAACAGCCGCTGCCGCTGCCGTTCGGGCTCTCCTGGGGCGTGCCGCTGCCACAGGCGCTGTTCGTCGTGATCGCGCTCGTGATCGCCTGGCTGATCTTCCGGCAAACGCGGCTTGCCACCCGCATCTACGCCATCGGCAGCAGCGAGGGCGCGGCGTACATGTCCGGCGTGGACG
>JBJTKE010000331.1:0-2114 GCA_046096285.1 Chloroflexota bacterium | reverse complement strand
CCTCCGCGCCCGCCCGCTCCCGCTCCACCCCCGCACCCGCGCTCCCGCTCACCGGCATCCGTCCTCGCCGAGCCGCCGCCCGCCCCGCGGGCCGGAAGCCGAGACAACCTGCCGGCATTGACCCGGCGCACCTCCGCAGGGTACTCTACGATCAGTCGCAGATGCAACTATTCGCACATGCGGGAAGTTGCCCCAAGGCACGGGAGAGGGTCCTGATGAAGCTCGATCGACGACAGGTATTCGCTGGCGCGCTCGCCGCCGTGGCAGCCCGCGCGGTGCAGCAGGGCGCCTCCGCCCAGGAGGCCACCCCGGAGGCGCCCGCCGCGTCGCTGGGCTGGAGCGATCCGCTGGATGCGACCGACCGCCTCAACGTCGCCGCCACCGTGGCCCCGATCAGCAGCATCGTCCGCAATGTCGGCGGCGACCGCATCCAGTTGCGCGGCATCGTGCCGGACGGCACCAACAGCCACACCTTCGAGCCCGCCCCGTCCGACGCAAAGTACGTCGGCGCGGCGGACCTGATCTTCGTCAACGGCCTCAACCTCGAACTGCCGACCCTCGAACTGGCCGAGTCCAATCTCAAGGAGGGTGCCGAGATCGTGCTGCTCGGGGACCAGACCGTCACCCCGGACCAGTGGGTCTTCGATTTCTCCTTCCCCGAGGAAGACGGCGACCCCAACCCGCACCTGTGGACCAACATCCCCTTCGCGAAGCGCTATGCCGAGATCGTGGCCGAGACGCTCTCCCGCCGCGACCCGGACCATGCCGACTACTACGCCGGCAATCTCGCCCGCTACGCCGAGGTGCTGGACCGCCTCGACGCCGCCTCGCTGGCCGCCATCCAGACCATCCCCGAACAGAACCGGAAACTGCTCACCTACCATGACAGCTGGGCCTACTTCGCCCCCTACGCCGGCATGACCGTCATCGGCGCGGTGCAGCCGTCGGACTTCTCCGAGCCGTCGCCGCGGGACATGGCCGCGATCATCGAGCAGATCAAGGCCGAGGGCGTGCCGGCCATCTTCGGCTCCGAGGTCTTCGCCAGCGACGTGCTGGAGCAGATCGCGAAGGAAAGCGGCGCCGTCTACGTCGACCAGTTGCGCGACGACGACCCGCCCGGCGACCCCGGCGACCCCGAGCACACCTACCTCGGCATGATGCTCAAGAACTTCGACCTGATGATCCCCGCCCTCGGCGGCAACACCGACGCCCTCGCGGGCATCGAGCCCTGGGACACCTGGGTCCCCTTCGCCGGGTGACCGGCCTTCATCCGCGCGAACGACCGGGAACTGCCATGACCGACGCCTGCATCCTGCTCCGCAACCTCTCCGGCGGCTACGACGGCCGCCCTGTCTTCTCCGGCGTCACGCTGGAGGTGCCCCAGGGCGCGTTCACCGGCCTCGTCGGCCCGAGCGGCGCCGGCAAGACCTCCCTGCTTAAGGCCATGCTCGGCACCCTGCCGCGCGTCTCCGGCGAGGTCATCGTCAACGGCGCGCCGGTGCGCTCCGGCACGCCGCCAGCGGGCATCGGCTACGTTCCCCAGACCGAGACGGTCGACTGGAACTTCCCCGTCACCGTCGAGCAGGTGGTGATGATGGGCCGCATCCGCTCGATGGGCCTGCTGCCCTGGGCGAGCCGCTCGGACCGCGTCGCGGTGGCCGAAACGCTGGAGCGGCTCGGCATCGGTGGCCTCGCCGGACGCCACATCCGCGATCTGTCCGGCGGGCAGCAGCAGCGGGTGTTCATCGCTCGCGCGCTGATCGGCTCGCCGCGCCTGCTGCTGCTCGACGAGCCCACCGCCAGCGTGGACATCAAGACCCGCGACGACATCCTGCACCTGCTGGTGGACCTCAACCTCGACGGCGTCACCATCGTCATGACCACCCACGAACTCAACGCCGTGGCCGCGCACCTGCCGTGGGTGGTCTGCGTCAACGGCGGCATCGTCGCCCAGGGCCACCCGGAGGACGCCTTCACCAACCAGGTGCTCTCCAGGACCTTCGGGGCGCCGATGCGCGTGCTGCGCGACGAGCAGACCGGCGGCATTCTCGTGGCAGAGGGCCACGACCACGGCCCCTTCGGCAGCCGGCTCAACGAGGGCGCGGTCCGCCCCG
>JBJTKE010000330.1:0-23871 GCA_046096285.1 Chloroflexota bacterium | reverse complement strand
CCGCGCCTGCGATCAGGCCGTCGGCGCGGGAACCAGCAGGTAGCCGCGGCGCTGGCCCATGAACGCGCCCTGCCCGGCGATCCAGCCCGCGTCGTTGATCGCGAAGGCGTCGGAGAGCAGCCAGCCCGCGCCGGCGGGCACGAGGGAGTTGAGGTCGGTCATGCCGGCGGTTTCGTCCCAGAGCCAGGCGGCGCGGAAGGGCCGGTCCGGGGCCGCGTCCGTGGAAAAGCCGAGGACGCGGCCCGCGCCGTCGATGGCGGTGGCGCGGGAGCGGGCGTAGCCGGGGAGGGAGCCGAGGTCCAGCGTCTGGCCGGTGGCGAGGTCGTGCCGGAAGGCGCGGCCCGCGCCGGCGATGGAGCGCATCCCGAGCGAGGCAGACCCGCCCACGACGAGGCCCGCGGCGTTGATGGCGGCGGCGCTGCCGTTCTCCGCGCCGGGGGCGGGCGGCAGCACGATGACGGCCAGCGTCCCGCGGTCGTTCACCGAGGAGGGCAGGAAGAAGCCGAAGCCCTCGGGCAGGGGCAGCGGCAGCAGGTCGCGGCCGCGGAGGCTCACCGGCAACCCGGAGATCACCCAGGCGATCAGGCCGCCGGGGCTGATCGCGGTGGCGAAGGCGTCGCCCTCGAAGCCGGGGAGCGGTTCGGCGGCGGCGGCGCCCGGCGCGACGAGCAACGCCCGCGGGCCGTCGCTGCCGAGCACGGAGCCGTCCTCGGCGAGGCCGTTGATGTCCAGCAGACCGAGGGCGGAGAGATCGCGCGCGGCGCCCTGCTCCCAGAGGCAGGGGTGGATGTTGTCGATCACGCCGCGGTCGGCGTCGATGGCGGTGGCCCAGGTCCAGGCGACCTGCCCGGCGCCGTTGACGGCGGTGGCGGTGCTCCAGTCGCCGCCCTCGCCGCCCGGGCCGAGGTCGATGATGAGATGGGTGGGGCCCGCGACGGCGGGCAGCCTGCCGGGAACGGCGCCCGCCATCGCCGCGGCGAGCGCGAGGCCGCGCCGGAGCGCTGCCCGGCGCGACAGGCCGGAGCGGTGAGATCGCGGGCTCCCGGAATCGGGTGCGGCGGCGTCGGTCATGGCGGCGGACTCCCTGGCGGCGTGGCAACGGCGGCGGCGCGACGGACCGCCGCCGCCCGTGAAACGGCCGGGAGGCCCCGCCGGTTCCGCGGGGAGCCGGGCGAACGGACGCCATTGACCGGCAGTCGAAAACAGGATACCATTCGGTCCGGTGACTAGAACATGTATTCTAGTCCGGTGTGGAGACAAGTCCCCGAAGGCGGGGAGAGGACGAACCCGACATGTCGGACCGCGAACGGTCAGTCGAGAACGCGATCGCCCAGATCGAGCGGCAGTTCGGCAAGGGCGCCATCATGAAGATGAAGCCCGGCGAGTCGAATCCGCTCCAGGTGGACGCGATTCCCACCGGCTGCATCGCGCTCGATCTGGCGCTGGGCATCGGCGGCCTGCCGCGGGGCCGCATCGTCGAGATCTACGGCCCGGAGTCGTCGGGCAAGACCACCCTCGCGCTGCACGCCATCGCCGAGGCCCAGAAGGGCGGCGGGATGGCCGCGATCATCGACGCCGAGCACGCGCTCGACCCGATCTACGCCGCCAAGCTCGGGGTCGATCTCAACGAACTGCTGATCTCGCAGCCCGATACCGGCGAGCAGGCCCTCGAAATCGCCGAGACGCTGGTCCGCTCCGGCGCGATGGACGTGATCGTCATCGACTCCGTGGCCGCGCTGGTGCCGAAGGCCGAGATCGAGGGCGACATGGGCGACTCCCACGTCGGGCTCCAGGCCCGCCTGATGAGCCAGGCCCTCCGCAAGCTGACCGGCGCCATCTCCCGCTCCAGGACCTGCGTCATCTTCATCAACCAGTTGCGCATGAAGATCGGCGTCATGTTCGGCAGCCCGGAGACCACCACCGGCGGCAACGCCCTCAAGTTCTACGCTTCCGTGCGAATGGACATCCGCCGCATCGAGACCATCAAGAGCGGCTCCGACCCGGTCGGCTCCCGCGTCCGCGTCAAGGTCGTCAAGAACAAGGTCGCCCCGCCCTTCCGCCAGGCCGAGTTCGACATCATGTACAACCGCGGCATCTCCGTCTCCGGCAGCATCCTCGACGTCGCCACCGAGCTCGGCATCGTCCGCAAGAGCGGCGCCTGGTTCTATCACGGCGAGGAGCGCCTCGGGCAGGGCCGCGAAAACACCAAGGAGTTCCTCGAGCACAACATCGACGTGCTCGAGACCCTGCGCTCCAGGATCAAGGCCGCCTCCCCCGAACTCTCCGGCCACCTCTCCATTGGCGGCGACGGCGAGAGTTCCGGCGCCGGCGACGGCCCGGACGGCGAGGAGCCGATGGAGTAGCGGCCGCCCCGGCGGCGCACCTCCCGGTTCCGGCGCGGGGACCGCGCGGCGGGCCGTCCCCGCGCCGTTTGCCCGGCGTGCCCGCGTGCACCCGGACCCCCGCCCGGGCGGCCCGAAACCGGCCCCGCGCTTTCGTCGCCGCCCGACCGGACTGCCCATCCCCGGCGCGCCGCCGCGGCCCACGCCGCGTCCGGCAACCCGTCATGTCCGGACAACCAGTCGGGCGCTCGCACTTGGCTCATTTGCGGTATGACACGGGCTCACCGGACTGTCATCATCCAATGTGCACCATGACTGGCGCGGATCAGGTCGATGATCGCCGGCATGGACGCCAGGCGCGCCATGAAACACCCGTTTGCTCCGCTCTCGGCCATCGGCATCCCGGGCCCCGGACCGGAACGATTCGGCCAGCCCGCCGCCGTCGCCTTCGATGGCGACGGACGGCTTGTCGTGGGCGACGGAGAGCATGGCGGCCTGCACCTGTTCGCGCCGGGCGGCCGCTGGCTTCACTCGTGGCGCGAACCGGATTTCCTGCCCGCCGCCGTCGCGGTCGGCCCGGACGGCGCGATCTGGGCCTGCGACCGCTTCGGCGGCCGGGTGCTGCGCGTCTCCCCCGCCGGTGATCGCGCGGGCGCCGTCGGCGGCGGGTCCGCGTTCGCCGCTCCGGCGGGCATCGCCGCCCTGCCGGATGGCCGCATCGCCGTGGCCGATACCGGCAACCATCGCATCCGCGTGTTCGCCGCCGATGGCGCGCCCGAGGCCGACTACGACGGCGGCAGCGCCGGCCGCATGGCGGAGCCCCACGGGCTCGCGGTTGACCAGCATGGCACGCTGGTGGCGGTGGATCGCGGCCGCCGCCGCCTGGTCCGCTTCGGCCCGGAGTGGGACCATCCCGAGCCGATCGACCTGCAACTTGCGCCGGGCTCGCCGATCCGCCCGTGGGGCGTGGCGGTGGACCGGGCGGGCAGGCTGGCGGTCAGCCTGAGCGACAGCCACCGGGTGCTGCTGCTCTCCCCCGGGGGGGATTTGCTGTCGGTGCTGCACGGGGAGGGCAGCCAGGTCGGCCCGCTGCGGTGGCCGACCGCGCTCGCCTTCGGCCCCGGCGACCTGCTCGCCGTCGCCGACACCTACAACGGCCGGGTGGTGCTGGCGAAGGCGCGCTGACCGGCGCGGCCGTCAGCGGGCCGCCGCGTGGCGGGCGCGGTCGGCGGCGGTGAGGCGCTGGGCGAGGCGGAGCAGGCCGTCGGTGGCCAGCGCGAGCCCGGCGATGGCCACCGTGCCGGCGAGGATGCGGTTCGGGTCGTCGCGGGTGATCCCCTCGAACAGCAGGGTGCCGAGACCGCCCGCGTCGATCCACGCGGCCACCGTGGCAAGGCTGATGGTGGTCACGGCGGCGGTGCGCAGGCCCGCCATCATCACCGGCAGCGCCAGCGGCCAGCGGACCTTCGCGAAGACCTGCCACGGGGTCATGCCCATGCCGCTGGCGGCCTCGAGGGTGGCGGCATCCACCCCGCGCAGGCCGGCGACGATGTTCCGCACGAGAAAGAGCTGGGCGTAGGCCGCCAGCACCAGCACCGCGGGCAGCCGCCCGATGCCGAGCGAGGGAATCAGGAACGCCAGCGCCGCCAGGCTGGGCACGGTGTAGACCGCGCCGAGGATGGCGAGCACCGGACCGGAGAGCCGCGGGAAGCGGGCCGCGGCGATGCCCAGCGGGATCGCGACCGCCAGCGCCAGCGCGAGGGCCAGCAGCGTCAACTCGACATGCTGCCGGGTGAACTCCAGCACCCGGTCCGGGCGGCGGAAGAGGTAGTCGAGGTTCATGCCGCCGGCGCGGTTTCGCGGGGAGGCGGGGGCGGCGCGCTGGCGTGGCGGAGGTCGTCCATGTCGAGCAGGCCGAGCGGCGCGGCGTCCGGGCCGGTGACCAGCAGGGAGCCGGCGCCGCACTCCAGCAGGAGCGAGAGCGCGTCGCGGGCGGTGGCGGCGGCGGGGATCGCGGGATCGGCGGGCCGGGCCGCTCCCGCGCGCCATCCTTCGGGCAGCGGGCGGGCGATGGAGCCTGCCTCGACGAGGCTGAGGCGGCGCAGCACGTCGCCCGCGCCGACGAGGTCCGCGACCTCGGCGTCGGCCGGGCGCATGACCAGCGCGAGCGGGGCGTCATCCTGCGCGACGCGGCCCTCGCGCATGACGACGATGCGGTCGGCCAGTCGCACCGCCTCCTCGATGTCGTGGGTCACGAAGACCACCGTCTGCCCGGTGCGGGCGTGGATGGCGCGCAGCTCGTCCTGCAGGCGGGTCCGGGTGATGGCGTCGAGGGCGCCGAAGGGCTCGTCCATGAGGAGCGTCCGCGGCTCGGCGGCGAGCGCCCGGGCGATGCCCACCCGCTGCTGCTCGCCGCCGGAAAGCTGGGACGGGTAGCGGCGCCGGTACCGGTCCGGGGGAAGGCCGGCGAGGGTCAGCAGGTCGTCCACCCGGGCGTCGATCCGGCGGCGGTCCCAGCCGAGCAGGCGCGGCACGACGGCGACGTTGTCCTCCACGCGGTAGTGCGGGAAGAGCCCGGCCTGCTGGATGACGTAGCCGATGTGGCGGCGCAACTCCGGGGCGGGAACCGAGGCCACCGGCGCGCCGTCGATCAGCACCTCCCCGGCATCCGGGTCGTAGAGCCGGTTGGTGAGCTTGAGGAGCGTCGTCTTGCCGCAGCCGGACGGCCCGAGCAGCACGGTGAACTGCCCGGGCCGAAGGTCGAGGGTGACGTCGTCCACCGCTGGCCGGTCCGCGCCCGGCCAGCGTTTGGTCACTCCCCGGTAGGCGATCGCGGCGCCGGCGGCGGTCATGCGGGACTCCCGGCCGTCAGGCGAGGCCGTTCTCCGCGAGGAACGCCTGCGCGACCTCGTCCGGCTCGAGCTTGTCGGGGCCGTCGACCTTCCAGTTGAGGGCGGACATGGCCTCGTCGGTCAGCAGCGGGGCGAGGGCGTTGAGGGAGTCCGCGAGCGCGGGGTAGGCGTCCAGCGTGGCCTGCCGCACGACCGGGGCGACGTGGTAGGGCGGCCACAGGGCCTTGTCGTCCTCGAGCAGCACGAGATCGAGACCGGACACCTGGCCGTCGGTGCCGAAGGCGAGCACGACCTGCGCCTTGTCCTGCTCGATCGCCTGGTAGCGGATGCCGGGCTCGACGCTGAGAGCCTCCTTGAAGGCGAGGCCGTAGGCGCCCTCCAGCCCCTTCAGGCCGTCGGGCCGCTCCACGAAGTCCGACGGGGCGACGATGATCGTCTCGCCCGCGATCTTCGCCAGGTCGGAGATGGTGGCGATCCCCTTCTCCTCGGCGAAGGCGCGCTTGACCGCGAGGGCCTGCGTGTTGTTGAACGGCGACTGGTCCAGCCAGACCAGCCCGTCCGCCGCGTAGCCCTCCTGCACGAGCTGGTAGACCCGCTCGTCGATGGTCTCGTCCGCGGCCACCGGGGTGGCCTGCACGGACTCGATCGGCACCTGCAGGACGACGGTCAGGCCGGTGCCGGTGTACTCCGGGTAGAGGTCGATCTCGCCCTTCTTCAGCGCCTCGTGGGCGACGGCGGTGCCGCCGAGGTTGAGCCGCTTCTCGACCGGGATGCCCGCCTTCTCCAGCAGCATCGCGTACATCTCGCCGAGGATCAGTTGCTCGGTGAAGTTCTTGGAGCCGATTTTCACCGGTCGGGCCTGGCGCGCGGCGGCGGGGGAACCTCCCCGCGCTGCCGGCAGCACGGTCAGGCCCATGCCCATGCCGAGGCCGAGAGCGAAAGTGCGGCGCGTGATCGGGGTCATCGTGAACCTCCCGGGCTTGCCCGTGTGTCCCGCGTGCGGACATGGCGTGGCCGGCTCCATGAAACCGGCGTTGGACACGGTAGCACATTGGCAGCGGAGTTCGCCCCGCCTGCTGGCGGCGGGGTCGCGGCCGGCCCGCGGCGTCAGCCAGCCGCCCGGCCGGGGGCGAGGCGCCGTTCCAGCAGCCCGAACAGACCCTCGGCGGCGAGGGCCATCAGCGTCACCGGGATGGCGCCCGCCAGCAGCATCCGGGGGTCGAGCAGGGTCAGCCCGCTGGTGATGAACTGCCCGAGCCCGCCCGCGCCGATGAACGCCGCCAGCGTGGCGCTGCCGATCACCTCCACCGACGCCGAGCGCACCCCGGCCACGATCACCGGCAACGCCAGCGGGAACCGGACGGTGCGGAACACCTGCCAGGGCGTCAATCCCATGCCGCGGGCCGCCTCCAGCACGGCGGGGTCCACCGCCTTCAGGCCGGCATCGGTGTTGAGCACGATCGGCGGCCCCGCCAGCAGGACGAGCGCGACCAGCGCCGGCCCGTTGCCCAGCCCCATGAACGGCAGCAGCAGGAAGAGCACCGCCAGGCTGGGCACCACCCGCGACCCGGCTACCAGCGCGAGGACGCCGCTTGCCCCGGGGCCGCCGCGGGAGACCAGCACGCCCAGCGGCACGAAGAGCAGCACCGCGATCAGCAGCGCGCCGAGGCTCAGCTGCAGGTGCGCCACGACGGCGGCCTGGAAGCGGGCCTGGTTGGCTTCGATGTACTGCCAGGTGGCGGCGAGCAGGTCCACGGTGAACTCCTCGCGCGGGCGGCGGCCCGGCCTGCCGCCGGGAGCCCCGGCAGGGTAACACGGCGGTAACCCGACTGGTTGGGGGGTGCGTGCGGGACGGGGTATGATTCACGCGTACGGACGCGAGCATCCGGGGGCGGCGGGCGTCTGGTGAAACCCGGAGCGCCCCCGCTTCGTTTACAGGAACGGGCGAACCTGCGCCCGGAACATCGCACGCGGCACGGCGGAGCGCTGTCGCGACGACTGCCTCGAAGGGGACGCCACGCATGGATGGACGACGGTTTGACCTGATCGCGCGGGCGCTGGGCGAGCGCCGCGGCCGGAGAGACGCGCTCGCCGCGCTGGCGGCGCTGGCCGCCGCCGGGATCGGCCGCGAGGCCGTGCGGGCCACGCAGGCGGCCGATGACCCGGGGGCCGCGGCCCGCTGCGGCAAGGACCGCGATTCCTGCACCGACAGGAGCGATTGCTGCTCCGGGTACAAGTGCAAGAACGGCCGCTGCAAGTCGAAGAGCGGCGGCGGCGGCAGGTGCGGCAAGGACCGCGACTCCTGCTCCTACAACAACGACTGCTGCTCCGGGTACAAGTGCAAGAACGGCCGCTGCAAGTCGAAGGGCGGCGGCGGCGGTTGCGGCCAGGACGGCGATTCCTGCTCCTACAACAGCGACTGCTGCTCCGACTACCGCTGCACCAGCGGCCGCTGCAAGTACAGCGGCGGCGGCTCCTGCGGGCGCGATGGCGACTACTGCCGCCGCGACGACGAGTGCTGCGACGGCAACTACTGCGACCAGGACCGGGGCCGCTGCAAGGTCGACAACCGCGCGGTCTACGTCACCCAGTGGGGCTCCTCCGGTTCCGCCGACGGCCAGTTCAACCAGCCTCGCGGCATCGCGGTGGATTCCGGCGCCGCGGGCGGCGAGGCCGTCTTCGTGGCCGACACGTTCAACAACCGCATCCAGAAGTTCGACGCCAACGGCGGCTTCAAGCAGCGCTTCGGGCGGTACGGCTCGCGGGACGACCAGTTCGACGAACCGCACGGCATCGCGATCTGGCCGCGCAACGGCTGGGTGTTCGTCGCCGACACCGGCAACGACCGCGTCAGCCAGTGGACGGGCGAGGGCGTCTGGCAGCGGGTGATGGGCAGCTACGGCAGCGGCGACAGCCAGTTCAAGAGCCCGCGCGGCCTCGGCATCGAGGACCGCTCCGACGGGTACCTCTACGTGGCCGACTCCGGCAACAACCGGGTCGAGCGCTTCTACGCCGACCGCATGGGCTACCTGCAGCAGTGGGGCAGTTCCGGCTCGCGGGACGGCCAGTTCAACAACCCGAACGACGTGGTCGTCGGCCGCAGCTACCTCTACGTGTCCGACACCAACAACGACCGCATCCAGCTCTTCAGCAAGACGGACTACACCTACTACGGCCAGTTCGGCTCGACCGGCGAGGGCGACGGGCAGTTCCGCGGGCCGCGCGGCCTCGCCTGGGACCCGGACAGCCGCCGCCTGTTCGTGGCCGACACCGACAACAACCGCATCCAGGTCTTCGACGAGACGGGGCGCTTCCTGCTCAAGTTCGGCGCCGACGGCGTCACCGACGGCCGATTCAAGAAGCCGCACGCGGTGGCCGTCTCCTCCACCCGCGTCTACGTCGCGGACACCGGCAACAACCGCATCCAGAAGTTCACCGTGAAGTAGCGCCAGCCGTCCCCGGCGCTCCCCCAACGGTCCCGTTCCCGCCCGGGAACGGGACCGTTGCCGTTCCGGCCGTTGCGTACGGACACACCCGCCGCTAGGCTCGTTTCCGAGCAGGCAGCCGCTCCCGGCGGTCCTGCCGCCACCCGGATTCGATTCCGGCGCAGTCACGACGCGTTCCGGCCCCCGCCTTCCGCCGCCGTCGCCGACTCCCCGCTCGCCGCACGCGCGAGGGCACGGTCATGACGTTCGGTTCCCGGTTCCGGTGGGGCGCGGCGGCGCGGTTGGCCGTCGCGGCGTGCTGCTCGCTGTCGCTCTCCCTCGCGGCCCTGCCGCCCGGCCCCGGTCCGGCCCAGGTGCTGGCGCAGGAGTCCGGCGTCGCCGTGTCCGGCGCGCCCGCCGTCCCCGTGCCGCTGACGCCTGAGGATGGCGCGGTGTACCCCTCCTGGGCGGAGACGCCGCCCTTCGCCTGGCAGCCGGTCGACGGCGCGGGCGACTACCAGGTGCTCATCAACGGCGGCGAGCGCACCAGCCCATGGCTCGGCCGCGCCAAATGGTCGGCGGGCGATCTTGGAGACGGGACGTTCACCTGGCAGGTGCTGGCCCGCAGCCAGGGCGGCATCAGCCAGCCGAGTCCGGCCCGGACCTTCACCGTCTCCCCCGGGGCCGCGCCGCAGACCGGGTCCGACGCAGCGCCTGAGCCCGCGCCCGAGGAAGACGCCGCCGCCGCCCCGGACGAGTCCCCTGCCACCTCCCCGGCTCCCGCGGAACCGGCCGATGCCGCCACCGTCGCCGATGCTGCGCCAGCGGCCGATGCCGAGGCGCCCGCCGCCACGGCGACGCTCGCCCTCGACGCCGCCGCGCCGCTGGTGGTCGGACAGCCGCTCATGCTGACCGGCGCGGGCTTCACCCCCGGCGAGACCGTCACCGTCCGTTGGCTGGGCGACCAGGGGCCGGTGATGGGCGCCTCCACCGCCGACGACGCGGGCGGCTTCACCTTTTCCCTCGACGTGCCCTCCACGCCCATCGGCGACCGCCCGGTCGTCGCCATCGGCGAGTCGGACGGCAAGCAGGCGGTCGCCTGGTACGTCATCGCGCCAACTCTCTCTGTCGCCCCGGCCGCGGCGGCCCCGGGCGAGCCCGTCACCGTGTCCCTGTCCGGTTTCGGCCCGGACGAGGACTGGCAGGTCCGCTGGAGCGGCGAGGACGGCGAGGACGGCGAGGTCTGGCAGTCCGGCCGCACCGACGCCAACGGCGCGGCCACCATCGAGGCCGCCGCCCCGGACCTCCCCGCCGGCGAGCATCCGCTGGCCGGTCTGGGCCTGACCTCCGGTGGCCGCGCCGCCGCGGCGCTCACCCTGCGCGACGGCGCGGCCAGCGAGGACGAGGTGGCCGTGCTCGCCGAGGCCCCGGCGGAGGCCGCCGGGCAGCCCTCTGATCCTGCTCCCTCGCCTGCCCCGGCCGCCGCCGGGGACGACGTCGGCGCGCCGCCCGACGTCACCATGAACGAGGGGATCATCGCCGCGCCGCCCGCCAGCGACGTGCAAACCACGGCCGCCCCGGATTCCACGGCGGGCGACGGCAAACCGGAGCGGGACCGCAAGCCCGCCGCCGATCCGAAACAGGAAACCCGGAACGAGAAGAAGGCCGAACGCGAGGCCAACAAGGTCGCCATCGCAAACGAGATGCGCGGCAACTTCGGGATGCCGCCGATCCCCGAGGAGACGCCCACTCCGGGAAGCCAGTCCTCCGGGGCGCGCGGCGAGGAGGTCTCGGTGGAGGCCTCCGACCCGCCCGATGCGGCCATCGACCCCTACCTCGATCCCGGCGCGGACGCGCCGGGATCGCCTGCTGCCGCGCCCGTGCCTCCGGCGGCCCCGGCGGACGAGATCGCGGCCGCGCAGGAGGCCGCCCCGGGGGACCTCGCGGTGCCGGGCGCGGTCTACGATCTGCTGCCGAACCCGGAGGCGCTCGGCATCGTCGAGCGCGACCGCGAATCGCGCGACCGCCGGGAGTCCCGCGGGGAGGACGACGGGCGCCCGGGTGAGCGCGAGCGCGGCAGCGGGAACGCGAACGGGAACGACCGGGGGAACGGCCGCCGGGACGGAGACGGCGCAGCCGATGAAGCCGCGGCCCCGGATGACGCCGCCCCGGCGACCGCCCCTGCCGCTCCCGCCGCACCGGCGCCCGCGCCGGGCACGGTGCTGACCTTCATCCCCGCCGCCGACACCAGCGCCAGCGCCGGCGCTCCCGCCGATCCGCAGCCCGAGGCGCAGGTCACGGTGCTGCCGCTCGGCGGCCCCGACGCGGCGACGGCCTACCTGACGTTCGACATCTCGGGCGTCGGCGGCGGCCGGGTGGCGCGGGCCACGCTGACCATCACCGGCGCGGTCGGATTCTGGGGGCCGGTGTCGGTGTCGGCGATCCCCGGCTACCGGGCCGACGAGGGCTCGCTGACGTGGAATGGCGCGCCCGGCGGCGAAATCCCCGCCACCACCGGCGGCGGCGAGCCCAGCGCCTACCCGGAACTTCCGGCGGGCGGCGTGGTCTCCGCGGACGTCACCGGCGTCATCGGCGGCGACGGCGTCATCACCTTCGTGCTGCGCGGCACGCCGGACGCCGGACAGGCGATCGGCAGCCGCGAAAGCGACATCCCGGCGGTGCTGGAGATCGTGACCGGATAGGGGCCGGACGGTCCGGCGCCCCCTCGTTCGCCGTCCCGGCTAGGTTCCCAGCGGGCGCACGTGCAGCATGTTGGTGCGCCCGGAGACGCGGGTCATCGGCAGCGAGCCGACGATCAGCGCATAGGCGCCGTCCTCGGCCAGACCCTGCTCGATGATGTGCTGGCCCGCCACCCGGAACAGGTAGTCCGGGTCGTCCTCCACCGACACCACGGTGGCCCGCACGCCCCAGCACAGGTTCAGCCGCCGGGCGACGTCCTCGTCGGCGGCCACGCCGATGATCTGCGGCCGCGGCCGGTACTTGGAGACGCGGCGCACCGAGGCCCCGGTCAGCGTGAAGACGACGAGGATCTCGACCGGCCCCTGCTCCGAGAGTTCCTTGACGCCGCGGGCGATGGCGTCGGCCATCTTCAGGCTGGGCTCGTCGGCGCCGGGCAGCGGCATGCCGGAGGCGGCGGTCCGCACCGGACCCTCGGCCTCCGCCTCGCGGATGATCCTGCCCATGGTGGCCACCGCCTCGACCGGGTACTGCCCGACGGCGGTCTCCGCCGAGAGCATCACCGCGTCGGTGCCGTCCCAGACGGCGTTCGCCACGTCGCTCGTCTCGGCGCGGGTCGCGACCGGCTGGGTGATCATCGACTCCAGCATCTGGGTGGCGGTGATCACCGGCACCGCCCGCTCGTTGGCGACCCGGATGATCTCCTTCTGGGCCCGCGGCACCTTCTCGGCGTCCATCTGCACCCCGAGGTCTCCGCGCGCCACCATCAGGCCGTCGGCGACCGCGGCGATCTCGCGCACGCCGGCGAGGGCCTCGGGCCGCTCGATCTTGGCGATCAGCCCCGGGGTGCGCGTCCCGCCCTGCCACGAGGCCACCTGCCGCGCCAGTTTCAGGTCGCTGGCGTCGGAGACGAAACTGAGCCCGATGAAGTCGACCCCGTGGGAGACGCCGAACTCGAGGTCGACCCGGTCCACCTCGGTCAGGGCGCCGCCCTTGATCGGCGCGTTGGGCAGGGTGACGCCCTGCTTGCCCAGCAGCAACCCGCCGCGGCTGACCCGGCCGATCGCCACGTCGCCGCGAATCTCCTCGACCAGCAATTCGATCAGCCCGTCGGAGATGAGGATGCGCGAACCGGGCTGGATGACCTCGAACAGGTTCGGGAAGTCGATGCCGATGCGGGCCGAGGTGGTCGGCTCCGGCCCGGCCACGATCTCGAACTGCGAGCCCCGCGCGACCGGCACCTTTTCGCCGGCCAGCGGGCCGGTGCGGATCTTCAGGCCGCGCAGGTCGAGCAGGATCGGCACCTGCTTGCCGATCTCGCCCGCCACTGCGCGCACGTCGTCGATCAGCTTCGCCCGGTCGTCGTTGGTGCCGTGGGCGGTGTTGATGCGGACCACGTCCAGCCCCGCCAGCATCAGCGCCCGCAGCCGCTCGCGGCCGGACGAGGCGGGGCCGAGGGTCCCCACGATCTTCACCCGGCGTTCGTCGTACACACCCACGGATCTGCTCCCACTCGCGGTTGGCGTCATGTGCCCGGCAGCCTGCCGAGCGGGGATGGTACCAGCCTCGCGCCCGGCCGCCTGCGGCGTGCCGCCCAACGCGGAGGCCTCGCCCGCTGTGCGCCGCCTCCCGCCGGAGGGCCGGGGCACGCCGCCCGCGGGGCTCAAAAGGCCACCCCGCCGACGAGGATCACGTTCGCGTAGGGCGTGAACTCTCCGGTGCGGACGATGGCCGCGGCGCCCGCGGTCAGGGCCTTGAACGCCTCGTGCGGGACCACGTCCGGCTCCCGCCGCGCGGCCCCGGAGATCGCCGCGATCTCGCTCGCCAGCGCGGGATTCCCTTCCGCCAGTTCGCCGGCGATCACGATCCGCTCGGTCGCCAGTTCGCCCGCCACCGCCCGCAGCACGTCGAGGAAGCGCGGCACGCCCGCGCACACCGCGAGGTCCACGCACTCCACCCCGGGAGGGACCGGCAGGCCGGCGTCGGCGATCACCAGCAGGTCGCCGTGGCCCATGGCCGCCACGAGGGCGGAAAGCCGTCCGTGCTGGAGCCCGGATGTGCGCATCGTGCCTCCCCGTCAGTCCTCGCGCGAATCGTCGTAGCCGAAGTAGCGGCCGAAGGATCCGGTAATCCAGATGAAGCGCACCAGCAGCGTCCACGCCAGCACGATGGCCCCGATCACGAGGTAGGCGGTGGCGTTGAGGGTCTGCAGGTCGAAGAAGGCCCGCAGCCGCGGCACGATCAGCACCAGCCCGTAAAGCGGGACCATCAGCAGGGCGAGGATGGCGGGCTTCCAGTCGTTGGCGGGTTCCTCGACCACGGCGAACCAGCGGGTCGGCGGCGCGGCGAAGAGCACGAGGATGAGGCCGCCCAGCACCAGCGTATGGGTGAGCCCCTCGCGGGCAAGGTCGTCGCGGAACATCTTCTGCGAGGTGGCGATGACGCCGCCGTCGACGGTGCTCTCCGGCAGCGAGTACTGGTTGATGGCGAAGATGATCAGGTAGACGATGAAGGCGGCAGTGGCCAGCGTGGAGGCGGCGGGGACGACGAACCGGGCCAGCGCGCGGCCGATCTGGTCGATGGGCTGGCCGGGCTGCGCCCAGAGCGCCAGCCCGAAGGTGGGGATGCCGACGGTAAGGATCGTCAGCAGCGAGAGGTGCCCCGGCGAGAAGGGGAACCCGGCCTCCACCAGCAGCACCGCGAGGATGATCAGGGCCACGGCAAACACCCGCGTCAGGAACAGTTGCAGGATGGCCAGCAGGCCGCGCCGGATGCGCTGCCCCTCCTGGAAGGCCAGCGGCAGCGCGGCGAAGGAGTCGTTCAGGAGCACGATGTCCGCGGCGTTGCGGGTCGCCTGGCTGCCGGACTGCATGGCGATGCCGAGGTCGGCCTGCTTCAGGGAGAGCACGTCGTTGACGCCGTCGCCGGTCATCGCGACGTAGTTGCCCTGCTCCCGGAGGGCCTCCACGAGGTGCTGCTTCTGCTCCGGGGTGACGCGCCCGAAGACGGTGGCCCCGGCGGCGGCCTCGGCGAACTCGGCCTCGCTCATGGCCGCCAGGTCCAGCCCGGAGACGAGCCTGGCGTCGGCGGGCAGGCCCGCCTGCCGGGCCAGCGCGGCGACGGTCTCGGGGTTGTCGCCGGAGATGATCTTGAGCTGGATGCCGGCCTCGCGGAAGCCCTCGAGGGCTTCCCGCGACCTGGGCCGCAACTGGTCGACGAAGCCGAGCCAGGCGGCGGCCTCCATCGTCGGCGGCAGGTCCGGCTCGCCGTCCGGTCCGGTGACAAGCTGGTCGGGGGAATGGGCCCAGAGAAGCACCCGCCAGCCCTGCTCGGTCCAGCCGTCGGGCGGCGCGAGGTCGCCGCCGCCGTCCAGCCGCTTGCCGAGGAACTCGGGGGCGCCCATCGCCCAGGTCCCGGCGAAGGGGCCGTCCTGCGAGGCGACCGCGCTCCACTTGCGGGCCGAGGAGAAGGGAATCTCGCCGGTGAGCGGCCGCGGCTGGCCGGGGCAGGCGGCAACGAGGGCGTCGCTGGTGCGGGTGCCGCCGGAGGCGCTGCGGGCGAAGTCGCCGAGGGCGGCGCGGATCTCCTGCTCGCCCGCGCCGCCGATGGGCCGGATCTCCCGCAGGTCGATGGCGTTGGCGGTGAGGGTGCCGGTCTTGTCCATGCAGAAGATGTCGACGTTGGAGAGGGACTCGACGGCGTTGACCTGCTGGATGAGGGCGTCGCGGCGGGCGAGGCGGACGATGGCCATCGAGTAGGTGACGACGATCATCAGGAACAGGCCGCTGGGCACGATGCCGAGCACCACCGCGGCGGCGAGCACGGTGTCCTGCAGCGGGTAGCCATGCAGGATGGAGCCGACGAGGATCATCACCAGGAAGAACCCGGCGACCGCCAGCAGCAGCCGCACGATGCGATTCACCTCGTGCTGGAGCGGGGTGAGCGAGGTCTTGAAGGCGCGGGCCTCGGCGGCGATGGCGGCGGCGGTCGAGCGCGCGCCGACCCGGTCGGCCACGTAGCGGCCGTCGCCGGAGACGCAGAAACTGCCGGAGGAGAGGCGGTCGCCGGGGCGCTTCGGGATCGGGTCGGCCTCGCCGGTCAGCAGCGATTCGTCGAGGGTGGCCGCGCCGTCGCGCAGCGGGCCGTCGACGAACACCTGGTCGCCGGGGCCGATCGCCAGCACATCGCCGACGACGATCTGCTCGGGCGGCAGGGCGACCTCGCGGCCATCGCGGATGACGCGGGCCTGGGCCTGGTTGAGCAGGGCGATCTGGTCCAGCCTGCGCTTGGCGATCGCCTCCTGCACGATGCCGACGATGGCGTTCAGCACCACCAGCCCCGCCGACAGCACCGCCTCCTTGACCTGGCCAAGCCCGATCAGCACCAGGCCGACGCCGATCAGCGAGACGTTGATGAACGTCAGCAGGTTGTCCTTGACGATCTGCCAGTAGGTGCGGCCGGTTTTCGGCAGGCCGGTGTTGGCGAAGCCGCGCCCGGCGCGGGCGGCGGCCTCGGCGGCGGTCAGCCCGGCCGCCGGGGTGGGGGGGAACGCGGCTTCGGGCGCGGGAGCGGGCGGCGGCGCGGCGGCAACCATGTGCGATGCACTCCCCGGCGCCCCCGCCGGGCGCGCCGCATGTCGACGAACGGGAATCACGGGTAGGATACGACGGAGCGGGCCGCCGCCGGGCCGGCGGCCGCCGCCGCCACGGCGCATGGCCGGGAGCAGCAGCATGGATGGCCGCATCTTCGATCGACTGACCATCGCCCTCGGGCAGCGGGCAGGCCGCCGCCGCGCGGTGGGCGCGGCGCTGGCCGGGGTTGCCGGGCTGGCCGGACTGCCGGCGCTGACGCCGGGCGCGTCGGCGGACCTGCCGCCGATCGTCTGCTCGCGGCCGGGGGCGCGTTGCCGCCGTCCCACCCAGTGCTGCTCGCTCACCTGCGAGAACGGCCGCTGCGCCGGGTCGGACATCGGCGAGGCCTGCCTCAAGGACGACGGCTGCCTCGCCGGTTACTGCTACATCGTGGCCAACTACCGCGGCTACTGCTCCTGCGTCACCCGCAACCGCCGCTGCACGGGCGGCAAGGAGTGCTGCTCCGGGACCTGCTCGACGGTGAAGCGCTGCGGCTGCTCGCGGGTCGGCCAGGCGTGCACCATGTCGCTCCATTGCTGCGGGACGGACATCTGCGTCGACGGCTGGTGCGCGGCCGCGCCGTGAGGCGGACGCGGTGTGGCGCGGCGCTTGGGCGCGCGCCCGGGGCTGCGCTACCCTCCCCCCGGATCGAACGGCATGAGGGCCGCGCCGCGGGCGGGGCCGGGAGGGTTTCACGGCGATGAACGGCACGGGCGAACGGGCGGCCTCCGGGCTGGGCGGCGCGCTGCGGACGATCTCCGCGGCGACGGCGGCGCTGGTCTTCGTGCAGGCGGCGCTGGCGGGGCAGTGGCTGGCGGGCCACGCGCAGATCATCGTGACTCACGGCTGGATCGGCAATCTCGCCTACCTCGGGGCGCTTGCGCTGGTTGTCATCGGCGTGCTCCTGTGGCGGCGCGGCCACGGGGCCGGCATGGCCGGGCTGACCCTGCTGCTGGCGCTCCTGATGACCGCGCAGCTCGGGCTGGGCTACGTCGGCCGGCAGCAAGCCTGGGCGGCGGGGGTGCACATCCCCGGCGGCGTGCTGATTTCCGGGCTGCTGGTCTGGATCATGGCGAACGCCTGGCTGCGGCCCGCTGGCAGGCGCGGCTGATGGCGCACCCCCCGCATGTCCCGATGCAGCGGCGCGACCGCCTGCAGATGTGGCTGTTCATCGCCGCCTTGCTGCTGGTCGTGATCGGCGCGATCGTGGTGGTGTCGTACCCGCGGCAGTTCGGATTGCCCGGCCGCCATGCCGCGACGCCAGCCGCGGTTTCGGCCACGCCCGCCGCCCCCTGACCGGCCGCCCGGCGGGGTCCGTGCAGCCCGCGCGCGCGCCGATCCGGGCCGGGCGCGGAGGCGGCCCGACGGTACCACTCGCGGCCCGGCAGGACCTTTTGGCCGCCCCGGCGAAACGCAATCCGGCCGCGGCGCGTCATGATGGTCGCGTCCGGGCTCCAGATTCCACGGCATGGATCTGGCGGGTCTACCCGGTCGCGCGCGGGAATCCGCCCGCGCCTGATGGCCACAGGGCCTCGAGTGGGAGGGAGTCGTGAGCGACTTCGTGACGGCGCAGACGCGCATCCAGGAAAAGTTCTTCGGAATGGGCGCGGGCGCTCCGGCTGAGACCGCGCTCTCCGGCAACGGCGGCGCGGCGAACGCGGGCGCCAACGGCGGGGCGGCCTCGATCGGGGACGTCAACAGCGGCGGCAACGTCGGCACGGCCATCGGCGTCGGCGACACGATGGGCGGCGGCGTGGCGGTGGATGGCGGCTCGATCGCCAACTCCACCAACCTCGGCGTGTCCGCCTCTGGCGGCACCGCCATCTCCGACGCGAGCGGCGGGGATTACAACGTCGCGTTTGTAAGCTAGAGTACGTCTCCGCGCATCCCCACGCGCGATCACCTCGACGACGGGCGTCCCCCCGAGCCCGTCGCCGGGGTAAGCAGGACCGGATCCGGTGTTCCCGCACCGGAGCCGGTTCTGTGTTTTTGCGGTGTGGCCGCTGGCCGGCCAACAGACGCCGGGAGCGGCCATGGGCACAGGACGGCAACAGGACGGCAACCCTTCCCGGGCCGAGGCAGGGACCCAGGCCCCCGGACCAGCCGTGCCCCAGCCATCCAACGCCGACCGCGTCCGCGAGATCCGCTGGGTGCTGGATTCCCCGCCGCCGGGGCCGCTCCAGCCGCCTGCCGTGCCCTTTGCGCCGGAACGGATGCGCCTCAACTGGATCGCCCGCCCGTTCATCGGCGGCATCGGCGGCTGGATGACCGCCTTCCGCCTGATGCAGCGGATGGAACGGCGCGGGCACCTGAACACGCTGTGGATCCTGGACCGGGACGGGGCCACCGACCTCGACGCCGTGCGGGAGACGATGCGAAACCACTACCCGCCGGTCTCCGCCAGCCTTCGGCTCCTCGACCCGTCGACGGTGGCAGAGGTCGAGGGCGACGCCGCCATCGCCCTCACCTGGGAATGCGCCTGGGCCATGCGCGGCGTCTCCCGCGTCCGCTGCCGGGTCAACCTCATCCAGGACTACGAATCCATGTTCATGCCGATGGGCAGCAATTCCTTCCTCGCGGACCGGTCCTATCACCCCGGCTTCGCCGGGATCGTGGCGTCGCCCTGGCTGCGCGACCTGATGACCGGCCGGTTCGGGATGCGCTGCCGCACCTTCGATCTCGCCGTCGATCACGACGAGTACGGCCCCGAGCCGGCGGCCGCGCGGGAGCCCCGGTCGGTCGCGCTCTACATCCGGCCGGTGACCCCGCGGCGGGCATCCGAACTCGCGCTCACCTCCCTGTGCCTGCTCGCGGAGCGGATGCCGGACCTGACCGTGCACACCTTCGGCGGGGGCGTTCCCGGCCTGGAACTGCCCTATCGCCATGTCAGCCACCACCGGCTGGCGCCGCAAGCCCTCGCCGCGCTCTACCGCTCGGTCGAGGTCGGGATGGCCTTCTCCGCCACCAACGTCTCGCTGGCGCCGCGGGAGATGATGGCCTGCGGGCTGCCGGTGATCGAACTCGACATGCCCGCCACCCGCAGCGTTTTCAGCGATGGTTCGGCGCGGCTCTGCGAGCCCGACCCGTGGTCCATCGCCGCCGCCGCCGAGGACCTCCTGAACCGCCCGCTGGAGCGCGCGCGGCTGGCGGCGGCGGGTCTGCGGCACGTGGCCCCGCTCTCGTGGGACCACAGCGCCCGGCAGGTCGAGGCCGCGCTGGTGGCGGCGATTCACGAAAGCGACCCGCCCGCGCTCGCGACGCTAGCGCGGGACGCCTGGACCGGCGGGTCGCCGGCGGCGTCGTCATCGCCGGCGTCCGCCGGGGCGGGGCCGGACGCCGGCGCTCCCCCCTCGCCGCTGCGGCGGCCGGTTCTCTGGGCGGGGCCGCCGGAGTTCCGCGGCGCGTGGGCCGACGATCTGCTGCGCCATCCCGGCGGCGCGGAACTGGTATGCCGCGCCGCCGATCCCGGCGCGCTGCGGGGCCTGCCGTCCCTCGCCCGCCGCACCGGCGCGCGGACGGTGGTGGTGTTCTGCCCGGAGTCGCTGGCGGCGTGCCCGGAGGTGGTTGCCGAGTTGCGGGGGCTGGGCGTCGCGGTCGCGGGGTTTTCGACCGCGGCGGTTCCCCACGCGTGGGACGGCGCCCGGCGGGAGCAGGTGCTGGCGCTCGACCGGCTGATGGCCCTGCGCCGCGCGATCGGCGGCGATCTCGACCTGCTGATCCATGACGACCCGTGGTCGCGCGAGGTGCTGCTCGACTGCGGCGTGCGGCCGCTGATCGCCCACCGCGTCCCGGTCGGGGCGGGGGCGTTCTTCCCGGAGCGGCTGCCCGCGGAATTCGACCTCTTCTTCACCGGCGAGAGCACGCCGTGGCGGGAGTCGTTTCTCGCCCCGCTGAAGGAGCGCCATGCGGTGGCGCATGTCGCGCACGGGCTGGGCGACGCCGACCGGCGGCGGCTGATGAACCGGTCGCGGCTGGTGCTGGACCTCGCCCGCGGCCCGGAACCTGAAACCGGGCGGCGGGTGGCGGAGGCGTTGCTGTGCGGGCGTCCGGTGATCAGCCAGCCGCTCTCCGGCGGCTGGCTCGAGGCGGGCATCCACTACCACCCGGTCGAGAGCCCGGAGGCCCTGCTCGCCCTCGCTGCCGCGCTGCTTGACCCGGCCGGGCCCGCGGCTGCCGCGCCGGTCATCGACCGGGCCGCGTGGAGCATCGGCGCGCTGACCGGGCGTCTCGGGCTCGGGTGACCTCCCAGGGCCGATCCGGCCCGGTCAGAACGTCTTTTTCGAGCCGGCCTTGCGGGCCGCCGCGGTCCGGGCGGGTTTCGCGGGCGATTCGGGCGTGCCTCGCCGGGCCGTGGGAGAGGCGGCCGCCCGGCGATGCTCCGGGCGGCTACTCCCGCTACCTCGAGGATCCGCTCGCGGGCGCGCCGCTCACCCGCCCGGCGAGGCAAGCCCGAATCGCCCGCGAAAGCCGCCGGGACCGCGGCGGCGCGCAAGGCCGGCTCGAAAAAAACGTTCTGACCGGGCCGGATCGGCCCCGGGAGGTCACCCGAGCCCGAGACGCCCGGTCAGCGCGCCGATGCTCCACGCGGCCCGGTCGATGACCGGCGCGGCAGCCGCGGGCACGGCCGGGTCAAGCAGCGCGGCAGCGAGGGCGAGCAGGGCCTCCGGGCTCTCGACCGGGTGATAGTGGATGCCCGCCTCGAGCCAGCCGCCGGAGAGCGGCTGGCTGATCACCGGACGCCCGCACAGCAACGCCTCCGCCACCCGCCGCCCGGGTAGTCGCGGAGTTCGCCATCGTCGAGGCCGAGGGTGCGGGTGCAGACTGCGTCGAGGAAGGCGCGGTCGTGGGAGATGGCGAGGATCGTGCCCTGCCCGGCGTCGCGGAAATCGGTCAGCGCCTCCTCGAGCCGCTCGATCGAGGCGAGGTCGAGGTTGTTGGTCGGCTCATCGAGCAGCAGGAAGTTTGCCCCCTGCAGGATCAGCCCCGCGATCTGCAGCCGGGCCCGCTCCCCGCCCGACAGATCGCGGATGCGCCCGATCATCTCCTCGCGGGTGAACAGGTAGCTGCCGAGGAAGCCGATCGCGGCCTGCTCGGTCATCGGCTTCAGCTTGCGGATCGCCTCCAGCGGGGTCAGCTCGGGGTCGAGCGTCTCCTGCTCCTGCGCGTAGTAGCCGGTGATGACCGACGGTCCCACCCGGAGCGTCCCCGCGTCGGGCTTTTCCAGCCCGAGGACGAGGCGAAACAGGGTGGTCTTGCCGGAGCCGTTGGCGCCGACGAGGCCCACTGCCTCGCCGTGGCGGATCACGAGGTCGAAGGGCCTGAGCACCTCCCGCCCTGCGTAGGACTTTGCCGCGCCGTCGGCCTCCAGCACCAGCGTGGAGCCGCGCTCGGCGGCGAAGGCGACGTCGATCTGGCGGCGCTCCAGCACCGGGCGGGCGGTGGCGTCGAGGCGCTCGCGCTCCTCGGCCAGCTTGCGGCGCATATTCTCGGCGCGGGAGGCGAACTTCGGGTTCTGGCGCGCCCACTGGGTGAGTTGCTCCGCGCTCGCCTTCAGCTTGCGGTACTCGCGCTCCTGCAGGTCCCGCAGTTGGCTGGCCCGCACCAGCCGCTCCATTTTCGTCGTCCGGTAGTCGGCGTAGCCGCCCGGGTAGGCGGCGATCTGGCCGTCCTCCAGTTCGAGGATGCGGGTGGCCACCCGGTCGATGAACCAGCGGTCGTGGGAGATCACCGCCACCGCGCCGCGGTAGCCGCCGACGGTCTCCTCCAGCCACGCCTTGGCGGCGAAGTCGAGATGGTTGTCGGGCTCGTCCAGCAGCAGCACGTCCGGCCGTTCGACCAGCAGCGCGGCGAGAAGAAGATGGTCGCCCTCGCCGCCGCTCATGCGGTCGAGCGATTCGTCGAGGCGGGACTCGGGAAAGCCGAGTCCCGCCAGCGTGCGGAGCCCGGCGCTCTCGTCCGAAGCGCCGGCCAACGCCCGGTCGATGCGCTCCAGCAGGTCGTTGTAGCGGTCGAGGATGGCGGCGAGTTCGTCGTCATCGGCGGCGGCGCCCATGTCGGTCTCGAGGCCGCGGGCCTGCGCCTCGAGGGCGCCGAGGTCGCCGGACGCGGCGGCGATGACCTCGCGGACGGTCGTCCCGGGCGGGAAGGCGGTGCGCTGCTCGAGCATGCCGAGGGTGACGCCGCGGCTGCGGGTCACGGCGCCCATGCTGGGCGGCAGGTGGCCGGCGAGCAGGCGGAACAGGGTGCTTTTGCCGGCCCCGTTGCCGCCGATCAGGGCGATCCGGTCGCCGGGGTGGATCTCCACGCTGGCGCCGTCGAGGATGCGGCGGCCGCCGTGGAAGAACAGGACGCTGTTGGCCTGGAGCATCAGGGTCATGAGTCGCAAGGGTCTCCGGTGAACGATCAAGTCCCGCGCCATGTCGCGCAGGTTGCGGACTGACGCCCGCCGCATGGTAGCATCGCCCATCGGCAATAACCGATTCCGCGCGGCGGCGTTGCCCGTGGAGGGATCATCCGCAGGGAGAGCGCAACGATGACGCACGATCCACTCGACACGTTCCTGGACGATGCCCTGCTCGGGCGCATTTCGCGCCGCGAGGTCTTCCGCCGGGGGGCGGCGCTCGGGCTCGCGCCCGCCCTGCTGGGCGGCATCGCCGCGGCCCGGCCGGGCATCGCGCGGGCGCAGGAGGCCGGCAGCCTGACGCTGGCGTCCTACAGTTCCGACCCCGAGCCGCGCAAGCAGATGGAGGAGACGGTCGCCGACTTCACCGCGGCCACCGGCGTGCAGGTCGAACTCAACACGGTGAACCACGAGGACTTCAAGCAGGCGATCCGCACCTACCTCGCCTCGGACACCCCGCCGGACGCCCTGACCTGGTTCGCCGGCAACCGGATGCGCTTCTTCGTGGACAAGGGGCTGGTGATGCCCCTGGACGACCTGTTCGCCGCCGAGGGCTGGGAGGAGGACTTTCCGGAGGGCATCAAGGCCGTCTCGAAGGGCGCCGACGGCAAGTACTACTTCGTGCCGACCAGCTACTACTGGTGGGCCGTCTACTACCGCCCCAGCCTGTTCGAGAAGGCGGGCATCGAGGGCACGCCGGAAACCTTCGACGACATGCTGGCCGCCGTCGAGAAACTGAAGGCCGCCGGCATCACCCCGATCACCATCGGCACGAAGGCCCCGTGGACCGCCGCCGCCTGGTTCGATTACCTCAACATGCGCACCAACGGCCCCGAGTTCCACATCTCGCTGATGGACGGCAAGGAGAAGTACAACAGCGACGAGGTGAAGGCCACCTTCGCCAACTGGCGCAAACTGCTCGACGCCGGGGCGTTCATCGCCCAGCCCGAGGCCCTCGAGTGGCAGGACGCCGTCACCCCGCTCTACAACGGCGAGGCGGCGATGTACCTCATGGGCGGCTTCATCCGCGATTCCTTCCCCGACGACGCCGAGGCCGACCTCGACTTCTTCCGCTTCCCGAAGATCAACGACGTGCCCATCGGCGAGGACGCCCCGACCGACGGCTACTTCCTGGCCGCCAAGGCCGCCAACCCCGACCCGGCCAAGGCCTTCATGGCCTACGTCGGCGGCAAGGATTCGCAGGAGAAGGCGGCGAAGGAACTCGGCCGCATCGCGGTCAACAAGCAGGTTCCCCTCGACGTCTACGACCCGGCCACCGCCAAGGGCGTCGAACTGCTGCAGGGCGCCGACTACATCGCCCAGTTCTACGACCGCGACACCCTGCCCGAGATGGCCGAGAAGGGCATGGCCGCCTTCGTCGAGTTCTGGAACGACCCGGACAGCATCGACGCCATCCTCGACAACCTGGAGGCCGAGCGCGAGCGCATCTTCGCCGCCGCCGCCTCCGAGGGCTAGCCGCCCGCATCAGCACCCGCCGCCGCCCGGCTCGCGCCAGACGTGGGG
>JBJTKE010000329.1:0-4684 GCA_046096285.1 Chloroflexota bacterium | reverse complement strand
GTCCTCCAGCGGCTGATCGCCGGAGACGTGCCGCCGGGCCGCTGCCACTGCATTCGGGCCGTCTTCAACCGTCCAGCCGCCGCCGCAGCACGTCCTCGCGCTCGCGCAGGTCCGGGGTGAACTCGTCCCCGAAATCGTCGGCCTCGTACAGCGGGCGCACCTCGATGAGCGCCTCTCCGGGCATCGGCTGGGGGCAGCGCATCAGCCACGCTATCGCATCGTCGAGCGATGCCACCTCCCAGATCCAGAACCCGGAAACCAGCCCGTCCTCGAGCGGGAACGGACCCCGCTCGACGCTTCTCCCTCCCCCGGAGATGCGCATCCTGGCCCCGTGGGAGGTCGGTTTCAACCCCTCGCCGGAAACAAGCACCCCGGCCGCGGCCAGGTCCTCGTTGAAGGCGGTCATCGCCGCGATCAGGTCGGCTCCGGGCAGCACTCCCGCCTCGGCCTCCGCGGTCGCCCGGATCAGCACCATCACCCGCATCTCAATTCTCCTTGTCGAATCAGGTCTCGTCGCCCGGCGGTCATTCGGGCGTTTCGGCGGGAATCAGGTGGCGCCATGGCGCGGCCGCCTCGAACGCCGCCGAGGCCCGGAGCACCATGTCGTCCCGCCGCCAGCGGCCAACGATCTGCAGGCCCACCGGGAGCCCGTCCTCGCCGAATCCGCAGGGAACGGACGCCGCGGGCTGCCCGGTGAGGTTGAACGGATAGGTGAAGGGCGTCCAGTCGAGCGGGGTCTCGTCGAGATCGTCGTCGCGGGGTGGTTCATCCAGACCAGCGGCGAAGGCCGTCACCGGCAGGGCGGGGGTCAGCAGCAGATCGTAGCGCTCCATGAAGCGCCGCATTCCCTCGCAGTAGGCGGATCGGGCCTGCATGGCCGCAAACACGTCGGCGCCGGAGTAGCGCGCGGCCCGCTCGACGACCCGGCGCAGGCCGGCATCAAGCCGGTCGTGCACGTCGGCGGGCCTGTCCCGGAACACCCCTGCCATCGCGCAGGTCCAGAGCGGACCCGCGATCTCCCACGGGTCGCCGAGACCGGGATCGGCCCTTTCCACGATGCACCCGAGGTCCTCGAAGCGCCGCGCCGCCCGCTCGCAGGCGGCCAGCACGTCCGGCGCAACGCGGGCGTATCCGAGATCGGGCGACCAGGCCACTCGCCAACCGCGCAGGCCCCCCTCGCACGCGGCGAGATACCCCCCGGGCCCGGACCATGAGAGCCGGTCGCGCTCATCTGCCCCAGCCACGACATCGAGCAGCAGGGCCGCATCGCGCACCGTCCGCGTCATCGGGCCAAGGTGGGAAACGTCGCCGACCGCGCTCGCCGGGTACTGGGGAACGAGGCCGAAAGACGGCTTGAGGCCGTAGATGCCGCAGAACGCCGCGGGGATGCGGATCGAGCCCGCGCCGTCGCTGCCCTGGCCGAGCGGGCCGAGACCGGCCGCCACCGCGGCCCCTGCGCCTCCGCTCGATCCTCCGGCGGTGCGCCCGATCTTCCACGGATTGTGTGTCGGCCCGACGATCCGGTTGCCGGAATCGCCCTTCCAGCCGAGTTCCGGCGTGTTCGTCTTGCCCAGCATCACGGCGCCCGCCCCGAGCGCGCGCTCGACGAACGGCGCGTCGTAGTCCGGCATCCAGTCGGGGTCGACCAGCGAGCCGCGGGTCGTGCGGATGCCCCGGGTCGGAGTCAGGTCCTTGATCGAGATCGGAACGCCCGACAACGGGCCTGCATCGCCCGCCATCCAGGCGCGCTCGGCAACCCGCGCCTGATCGAGCGCGACATCCCCGGTTACGGTGATGTAGGCCACGAGCGCGGGATTCAGCCTCCCGATTCGGGCGAGGATCGCCTCCGCGGCTTCGACGGGCGAAAGACTGCGCGCGGCGTAGGCGTCGCGAAGTTCCAGCGCCGACATGAACGGCAACGTTGGGTCCACGGGCAACTCCCTGCATCCGGCCGGGCCGGCGAACGGCTCCGGTGATTATGCCGTGGCCGACAGCCTCCCGCAGGCGGGCCAGCGAGCCTGCGTTGCCCGGCGCCCGGACATGCGACACTCCCGGCCTGACCGTTCTCCCTCACCTGCGAGCGCCCACCATGCCGAACCACGCACAGGAGGATTTCCGCGCCGCGCTCGACCGAGCCATGACGCTCGCGCTTGGCTACCTCGACAGCCTGCCGGACCGGCCGGTGAGCCGCACCCCTGACATGGATGTCATGACCGCGGCGCTCTCCTCGCCGTTTCCCGATGCCGGCTGCCCGCCGGACGAGGCGGTGGCCGAGTGGTTCCGTCGCGCCGAGGTCGGCATCGTGGCCTCGCCGGGGCCGCGGTTTTTCGGCTTCGTCAACGGCGGCACCCTGCCTGCCGCGATGGCCGGCGATTGGCTCGCATCCGCGATCGACCAGAACGCCGGGCTCTGGCTGTCGAGCCCCGCCGCCGTCCAGACCGAGACCGTGGTGCTCGACTGGCTCAAGGACCTCTTTGGGCTGCCGATGGCGTGGTCCGGGGCGCTCACCAGCGGCGCGACGATGGCCAACCTGGTTGGATTGGCCGCTGCCCGGCAGTGGGCGGGGACCCGGCTGGGATTCGACCCATCGCGGGACGGCCTTGCCGGCAATCCGGCGATCCCGGTCGTGTCAAGCACCGAAATCCACGCCAGCGCGCGGAAATGCCTCGCCACGCTCGGACTCGGCCGGGGCCGGACCTCCGCGCTCCCGGCCCCCGGCGGGGCGGTGGAGATCCCGGCGCTCGAGGAGGAACTGGGGCGTCACGCCGGCCCGGTGATCGTGATCGCGAACGCCGGGGAGGTCAATTCCGGGGCGTTTGACTCGCTGGCCGAAGTGGCGGACTGCTGCGAACGCCATCCCGGCGGCGCATGGCTGCACGTCGACGGCGCGTTCGGGTTGTTCGCCGCGGCGTCGCCCCGGTACCGCGGACTGGTCGCCGGCATCGAACGGGCCGATTCGGTCGCCTCCGACGGTCACAAATGGCTCAACGTGCCCTACGACTCCGGGTTTGCCTTCGTCCGCGACCGGGAGATGCTGCGCGCCGCCTTCACGGTGGAAGCCTCCTACCTGACCCCGGCGGCGGGCGCGCCGTGGGACCCCTACAGCCACGTGCCCGAGATGTCCCGCCGGTTCCGCGGCCTCGCGGCATGGTGTGCGCTGCGCTCGATGGGCCGGGCCGGCTACCGGGAGATCGTGGAGCGGTGCGCGGCCAACGCCGCCGAGTTCGCGGCCTGGGTGGAGCGCCAGCCGGGACTCGAACTGGTGGCTCCGGCGCCGCTGAACATCGTCTGCTTTCGCCTGACCGTGCCGGACCGCGACCCCGCGGCCCAGGACGAGGCCAACCGGTCGGCGGTCTCGCTCATCCAGAAAGACGGCCGGGCGTTCGTGACCGGCACGTTCTGGCGAGACCGCGCCGCCATCCGCGCCGCGTTCGACAACTGGATGACCACGCCGGACGACGTGCGGATGCTCCAGCAGGTCGTGAGCGACGCCGCGGCGAGGGTCAGCGGCTGACCGGTTCCGGCTGGTCGGGCGCCTCCATACGGTAGCCGATGCCCGGGAAGGTCGAGAACAGTTGAGGGGTTTCCTCGCGGGTCTCGAGCTTCGCCCGCAGGCGGCTGACCCAGGTCCTGAGATAGTGCACCTCGCCGCGGAACTCCTGACCCCAGATGCGGCTGAGGAGTTCGCCGTGGAGCATCACCCGGCCCGCGTTCGCGGCAAGCTGCGAGAGCAACTCCCACTCGGTCCGGCTCAGCCGCACCTCATCGCCGCCGACCAGCACCCGCCTCCGCTCGAGGTCGATTTCGACGCCGGGGTAGCGAAGGGTCTGGTGCGGGCTGGCGCCGGTGGCCAACCCCGCGGTGCGGCGCAGCACGGCGGCCACGCGGGCCGCGAGTTCGTCGGGGTTGAATGGCTTGGTCACGTAGTCGTCGGCTCCGCCCTGCAGGCCGCGAAGCTTGTCGCCATCGCCGGCGCGGGCGGTGAGCAGGATGACCGGCGTCTGGTGGCGGGTTCGGATGCGGCGCAGCGTCTCGAAGCCGTCCATGCCGGGCATCATCACGTCGAGCACGATCAGGTCGGGCCGTTCGTCCTCCAGCAGGTCGATCGCCTGTTCGCCGCGCTCCGCCGTGACCACGGCGTAGCCGTCGGCCTGCAGTTTCGCCCGCACGAGCCGCACGATCGACGGCTCGTCGTCCACCACCAAGACCAGCAGTTTCCTCATGGGCGCCCCCGGTCGGTGTCCGGCTCATCCCAGCCGCCAGCTACCGGGAGTGTAACGGTGAACGTCGCTCCCAGCCCACGACCCGGCGATTCCGCCCGGATCGTGCCGCCCATGGCCTCGACCAGCAACCTGCTGAGGTAGAGCCCCAGGCCCATGCCGCGCACGGTCGGGTCCGCGCCCGGCCGGCGGAACCGCTCGAACACCTCACCCGCGTGTTCGGGAGCGATGCCGATGCCATGATCCGCGACCGAGAGGCGGACCAGCCCGGCTTCGCAGGCTGCGCTCGTCACGATCTCGCCCCCGCCGGGCGAGTACTTGATCGCGTTCTCGTACAGGTTGGTCAGCACCTGCAGGAGCAGACCGGGATCGCCCTCGGCGGCGGGCAACTCCGGCGGAAACTCGACCGTGAACCGGTGGCTGGTGGAGAGCCTGGCCGCCTGGGCGATGCCCTGGCGCACCAG
>JBJTKE010000328.1:0-1195 GCA_046096285.1 Chloroflexota bacterium | reverse complement strand
GTGGTGGTCTCCTCGGTGCCGCCGATGATGGCGTCGAGGAGATCCTTGCGCTCGGTGTGCAGCATGGTCACGACGTCGGCGCCGTCGTCGATGACGAGGTTGGGGCCGTGGGCGACGGCGGCCTGGATGTGCCGGTAGTAGGTCTCGTTGTCCTCGCGCTTGAGGGCGAAGACGGGAATCCCCTCCTCCACCAGTGCGGCGGCGACGTCATCCTGGGTGGACAGCGGGTTGCTGGCGCACAGCACGGCGTCGGCGCCACCCGCCTTGAAGGCGAGCGCGAGGTTGGCGGTTTCGGTGGTGACGTGCGCGCAGACGGTCATGCGGAGGCCGGCCAGCGGCCGGTTCTCGGCGAAGCGGTCGCGAATCTGCCGGAGGACCGGCATCTCGCGAGCGGCCCACTCGATGCGCCTGCGTCCATCCGGCGCGAGACCGGGATCCTTGATGTCAAACTGGCGTGACATGGCCGTCCCCTGGTTCGAACTCACCCGTGTTCCCCTTTCGGTCGTTTCGACTCCCCGTCGATCACACGCCGGCGCGGACTGGCGCCGGATGAGTCAGAGCGTCGGCCGAAACCGCGCCCGCGTAGTCCGGGAATGCCGCATCAAAGCGGGCGGTGAAGCCGCCAGCGTCGAAACGGTGTTCCTGGGTACCGTATTTTTCGATGGCGTAGGTAGCGGCGAGCGCACCCATCCGGCCGCACACCTCGAGTGGGAGGCCGAGCAGGAGGCCCTTGATGAGTCCTGCCCGGTAGGCGTCGCCACCGCCGGTCGGATCGACCACCTGCTCCGGGGGCGCGACCGGGATGGAGATGGCGCGGCCTCCGGCGTGAAGGGCCGATCCCTCGCCGCCCAGGGTGACCACCACCAACTCGGTCTGGCGGGCGATGTCTGAGACGCCAAGGCCGGTCTTGCGCTCGATCATGGCGAACTCGTAGTCGCTGCCGGTGACGGCCCAGGCGCGAGAGATGCCCTCGGCGAGGTCTTCCGGGGGCGCGGCGACGATCTGCTGGGATGGATCGTAGATGAGCTTGCAGCCAGCGTCGGCGATTTCCGACGCATGGCGGCGCATGGCGTCGAGGGTGGTTGCGCCGACGAGTCCGAAGCGGGCGTGACGAGCAGGCCCGGTGATGGAAAGCTCACCCGCGGCGACCGAGGCGCCGGGGAAGAACCCCGCGAGCTGGTTGCCGGCAAGGTCG
>JBJTKE010000327.1:0-7470 GCA_046096285.1 Chloroflexota bacterium | reverse complement strand
GGCCGGGGCCACCGGCGCGGCGGGCGTCACCGGCGTGGCCGGGACCAGCGGCATCACCGGGCCGACCGGGCCGGGGGTGCCGCCGGGGCTGACCGGGGCATCCGGGGCGGACGGGGGAACCGGCGCGACCGGCGCGCGCGGCGCGACCGGCCGGCGCGGTCCGGGCGGCGATACCGGCGCGGCGGGCGTCACCGGCCCGGCGGCGGGGACCGGGCCAACCGGCCCGGCCGGGACCGCTGGCTGGACCGGCGCGCGCGGCGCGACCGGCCCGGCCGGGGCGGCCGGGGGCATCGGCGCGACCGGCCCGACTGGCGCGGTCGGGGCGCGGGGCGCGACCGGGCCCACCGGGCCGCGGGCGATGGCGCGGATCAGCTACGGCGGGTACGTGACGGGATCGCTGGGATCGGGGCAGACCTCGCAGCTGGGGCTGACCGCGCCGTGCGCGGAAACGTGGCAGCTGTGCGTGGGGGCGGAGCACACGATCGTCGAGGCGACAACGACGTCGGTGGTGCTGAACGGGGTGGATCTGCTGGACGACCGCTGCCTGGTGACGTGGAAGCGGGTGGGCAACGCCGCCTCCGCGAACACGGGCCGGGCGCGGGCGATCTGCTACTGGGAGCCGCAGTGCGCCGCCGGGAGCGACTGTGCGCCGGCGGGCGACACCTGCACCAGCGAGATCTGCAAGTGCGGAAGCGGACCGGTCTGCGCCGGGAGCACGCCCGCCTGCGCGAGCGGGACGTGCGTGCAGTGCGTGGCGGACAGCCAGTGCGGCGGGAGCACGCCGGCCTGCAAGATGGCGACCAACACCTGCGTGGCGTGCGTGGACGACAGCACCTGCGGCGGCAGCACGCCGTACTGCGACGGGGCGACGAACACCTGCGGCGCCTGCACCACCGATCTGCAGTGCACCGGTTCGACGCCCTACTGCAACTCCAAGACGAAATCCTGCGTGGCCTGCGTGACGGATGACCACTGTGATGGCAGCACGCCAGTCTGCGACGCGACGAGCAAGACCTGCGTTCGGGCCTGGACCAACCAGACGACCTTTGGGAGCGCTGGATCCCGCAGCAGCCAGTTCAGCTACCCGGCGAACGTGTTCGGCTCGGCGGACGGGCTGACCGTGTGGGTAGCCGATCAGAACAACAGCCGCATCTCGGTGTGGACGCGGCCAGACACGGGAGCGAACGCCACGGCCTGGACCAACCAGACGACCTTCGGGAGCGCTGGAACCGGCAGCAGCCAGTTCAGTTACCCGGCTGGCATTGCGGTCTCGGCGGACGGGCTCACAGCCTGGGTGGCTGATGTCCCCGACTTAGGCGCTGATTACTACAACAGCCGCATCTCGGTGTGGACGCGGCCGGACACCGGCGCGAACAAGCTGGCCTGGACCAACCAGACGACCTTCGGGAGCGATGGATCCGGCAGCAGCCAGTTCAGGAACCCGGGTGGCATTGCGGTCTCGGCGGACGGGCTGACCGTGTGGGTAGCCGATACGACCAACAGCCGCATCTCGGTGTGGACGCGGCCCGACACGGGAGCGAACAAGACAGCCTGGACCAACCAGACGACCTTTGGGAGCTATGGAACCGGCAGCAGCCAGTTCCGCACTCCATTTGGCGTGTCCGTTTCGTCGGACAGCCTCACGGCCTACGTGTCCGATTTCTACAACCATCGCATTTCTGTCTGGTACTGGCCGACCTGATCCTCCGCGGCGGCGGGGCAGCCCGGTGCTACCCCGCCGCCGCGCCGCCGCCGCCCCGCCCACTTGCCGCAGGACCACGGAGGCGACTGCGCGCATGAACAGGGAGACGCACACGCGCATCGACACGCCGAACCACGCGGGCATGGCCGCCGCCCATGCGCGGGGACCACGCGGCGGGAAGGAGGGGCAGCCCGGCCGCGGGGGATGAGCGCCGGAACGCGGCAATGCCGCTGGGAGCGGATCGCGCGAGACCGGGGACCAGACATCGGCATCGACCAGTGCGGCCGGGGGCGCCGCAGAGCGTGGCTTGCTGGAAGAAGGAGAGCCAGGCATGGATCAGGAACGCTTCGACGCGGCGCTGCGGGCGCTGCAGGCTGGAACCACCCGCCGCAGAGGACTCGCCGGCATGCTGGCGGTGCTGCTCGGCACGGCAGGCGTTCCCGGACGCGAGGCTGCGGCGAAGGCGAAACCGGGCGAGCCGTCCGCCGAAGGCCCATGCGGCGACGGCAGCGCGAAGGCCAACCGCTGCACCAAGGATGCCGACTGCTGCACCGGCTACTGCGCAGATGGCCAGTGCCGGTACAAGGCGAACTGGATGTCCTGCAAGAAGAACGACGAGTGCGGCAGCGGACGCTGCGTCGATCGGCGGTGCGACGGGGGGTGCAACCCGGAGAGCAGCCGCTGCCAGGAGAACTTCAACTGCTGCGACGGCATGATCTGCAAGAACGGAACGTGCAAAACGAGCGCGGCGGCGAAGTGCACGAAGCAGAACTGTTCCGGTTGCTGCGACGGGACCACCTGCCGGGTGGGCGGGAGCAGGGTGGCCTGCGGCGCGAAGGGGGCGGCCTGCACCCGGTGCACGATCGGCGTGGCCTGCGAGAACGGGTCGTGCGGCGTCGTCTGCTCGGCCCAGACCTGCCCGGACGGATGCTGCAAGGACGGGGTCTGCAACAAGGGCACGGCGACCAACGCCTGCGGCGTCGGCGGCGCAGCCTGCGAAGTCTGCACCGGCGAGATGACCTGCAAGTCCGTGGGCATCTACCGGGCCTGTCTTGGCTGCCTGTCGGATCAGGATTGCCCCAGCGCGAAGCCGGTGTGTGACACCAACACCATGATCTGCTCCCAATGCATGGAAAGCAGCCACTGCCCGGATTGTCAGGTCTGCCTCTCCAATGTCTGCGCCGCGCCATCGTGGACGGCCCTGTCCACGTTCGGATCAGGCCCCGGGAGCGCGACCGCCAAGTTCAACGGTCCGAATGGCCTGGCGCTTTCCAGTGACGGGCTCGAGGTCTACGTGAGCGACGCGCTCAACTTCCGGATCGACCTCTGGACGCGCCCGAATACCAGCAGCTCCACCTGGACGGCCCTGACCACCTTCGGCAGCTCCAGCGACTTCGGGCTGCCTGATGGCGTTGCCATCTCCTCCGACAAACTGACGGCCTTCGTGGTCGGCGGCACTGGCAACGTCGTGGTCTTCACGCGCCCGGGAACCACCGGCAGCGACGCGACGAACTGGACCCTGCAGACGACCATCGGCTCCTTCTCCACCGCCCAGCCGGTTCCTGCCGACCAGTTCAACACCCCGCGGAACCTGTTTGTCACCAGCGACATGCTGACGATCTACGTGGCTGATTCGTCCGCACAGCGCATCTCCGTTTGGAGCCGCCCGGACATCACGACCAACGCGACCGCCTGGACCCACCAGTACAACTTCGGCGACACCGGAACCGAACCCGCCAAGCTCGCCGGCGCGGAGGACATCCATGTCTCGGTCGATGGGCTTACGGCATGGATCGGCGAGAGTAGCCGGGTGTCGATCTGGACCCGCCCGGACACCACGACCGACCCCTCGGCCTGGGCCTACCAGACCGCGTTCGGCGAGTATGGCCAGGACCAGGGGCAGTTCAGCGGCATCGGCCAGATCGCGGTCCCGTCCGATGGGCTCACGGTCCTGATTTCGGATTTCAGCAACAACCGGGTGGACATCTGGACCCGCCCGGATGCGACGAGCACGACCTGGACAGCCGGGACGCCGTTCGGGAGCGAGGGCACGTCAGTCTGCCAGTTCGACGGGCCAGCCGGCGTCGAGATCTCCGCCGACGGGCAGCGCGCCTACGTCTCCGAGCTCAACAACAACCGCATCTCGATCTGGGAGAAATGACCGAACGCTGCCGGGGCGGCGGCCACGCCCCGGCGATCATCGAACCGAACCTGCGGATGGCCCGCGCTCCGGCGGGGGCCGTTCGGCGTTCCGCATCCACACCGCGCGCCATGCTGCGTGCCAGCGGCGCCGCGGGAGGGCGCCTGCGCCGTGCGGATCCTGACAGCACCGTCTTCGCCCGGGACTGGACAATCGCCGCAAACCAGCGCCGAGTCGGAGACCAGCCAGGCGGGACCTTCCGCCCCGGAGCGGCGGATTCCGGCGACATCGGAAACGCTGGCAACCCACAGATCAATTGACTTTGCCGAGGCGAAGCTCTAAGGTTGAATCTCTATCGAGAGACTCATGGTGTTTCACGCGGCTGCGGGGAGGTGGCGATGGATCAGAAGCGTTTCGATGATCTCGTTCGGCGGTTGTCGGAGCATGTCTCCCGGCGTGGCGTCGTCGCCACCGCACTTGCCGGCGGCGCCGCCATGGGCGCTGGCGCTCTCGTCGCCGAGGCTGGCGGCGGCAAGGCCAAGGGCCGGAAGCGCGGCGCCGGAAAACCTGACTCCGAAGGTCCTTGCGGCAACAAGAAGCGCAAGGACAACATCTGCACCAGGAACAAGGACTGCTGCACCAACCTCTGCGACACCAAGCTCGGCAAGAAGAACAAAGACGGGAAGGGCCGTTGCCGCTGCATCCGTACTGGTAATGCCTGCATTGAGGACAGGAACTGCTGCAACGCGCCATGCGTGAACCAGATATGCGGCTACGTTTCCTGACCTGGCCCGACCTCCTCGAATGAGCGAGGTGGCCCGGGATGTGGCTCCGGACCGTCGGCTCATCGCGAGTTCTGGCATGTCCCCGGGGTATTCGTGACCATACTCGTCACCGGCGTAGTGGGGTTCATCGGCGCAGCGGTTGCCGGCGCGTTGCTGGAAGCCGGACAGACCGTGATCGGGCTCGACGATCGCAGCGGTCCTTCGATGCCGGCGCTGGTCGAGCAGCGGCTTGCCGCTCTGCGGATGTTTCCCCGGTTTCGCTATCTCGATCTCGACATCACCGAGGCGGGGGCTGCTGCGGCCATCGCCGCGCTTGCCCCGGAGCGGGTGATTCACCTGGCTGCGAGGACGGGCGTTCGCGCCTCCCGCCACGAACCCGGCCGCTACCTTTCCACCAACGTCGGCGGGTTCGGCGCGGTCCTCGAGGCGTGCCGGCTGGCCGGTTGCCCCCGCATCGTCTACGCCTCGTCGAGTTCCGTCTATGGCGATGGCTCCGCCGGTCCCGGCGACATGGGCGTCCCGCTCAATGTCTATGCGGCGACCAAGCAGGCCGACGAGCGGATCGCCGCCGGGTACGCCGCCTCCTTTGGATTGCACATCACCGGACTGCGATTCTTTACGGTCTATGGTCCAAACGGCAGGCCAGACATGGCGATATGGCAATTCGTCGAGGCCATGCTGGAGGGACGGTCAGTGCTCCTGCACGGGGAAGGACGGATGACGCGCGATTTCACCTGGATCGACGACGTGGTCGAGTGCGTCATCCGGGTGCTCGATCTGCCGCATACCAAACCCGGCTCCGCGGATGTCTATGATGTCGGAATGGGCGCCCCGGTGGCCCTGACCACGGTAGTCTCCCTGCTCGAGGCCTCGCTCGGCGTGCGTGCCGAGGTCCGCCTTGTGGCCGGCCCCGCCGGAGAAATGGCCGACACCCGCGCCAACCCCGAGCCGTTGCGCGCGGTCATCGGGTACGCGCCGTCCACTCCCCCAGGGCAGGGGATGCCGATCTTCGCCGCCTGGCTTCGCGGGTGGCGCGCCGCGACCTTCGCTTGATGGGTTCCCACATGAACGCACCTGTGCGCCGATTGTTGAAGTACCCCTGGCATACGGCCCATGACTACGAACTGGCGAAGATCGGCCACCAGTTTCTCTACCTTACCGACACCCACCGGGTTTGGGACCGCGCGCAACGGCCGGTTCCCGGCACCATCCGCTGGGTGCCTTCGATGGACGCCGAGCCAACCGATGCGATGATCCTGCATGTCGATCAGTGGACGCTGCAGGAGCCGGCGAAGCGGGCGCTCGTGGAAACCCGCGCCGCCGCCTACCCGGGGCCGAAAATCGTGATCAACCACGGCTGCAACCTCGTGGACGGATGCTCCTCCAGCCAGATGGCCGAGTTCGTTTCCTGGGCTGATGCCGTCGTCTGCAACAGCAGCACCGCCTGGCGGCTCTGGGACCTGCCGCGCTCCCGCTACATTCACCACGGCATGAACGTCGATGAATGGCCGATGACGACCGGCGCGAAACACGGCGTCACCGTCGTGCAGGCCTTTGGCTCGATGCACATGGCCTACCGGAACCACGAAGGCGTGCAGCGAGCCGAGCGCAAGGTCCCCGTGATGTGGGTCGGCCGCGATCGCTCCTTTCGCTCCTTCGAGGCCTACCGCGAGTTCCTGCGCCATCGCACCATTTTCTACAGCCCCTCCCACGCCTCGCCCAATCCGCGCGCGCGAACCGAAGCGATGCTTTGCGGGCTTGCAGTGGTGACGACCAACACCCACGGCGAGGACCAGTACATCCAGCACGGCGTCAACGGCTTCTGCAGCAACGACATCGACGAACTGGTCGACATCCTGGTCTATCTCAACGTGAACCCTGTCATCGCCATGGAGATCGGCCGGCGCGGCCGCGAAACGGCCCGCGAGCGCTTCACCGTGGAGCGCTTCGCCGCGCAGTGGAACCAGCTCCTCGACGAGGTGCTCCGGTGACGCTCATCGACATCTGCTTCGATCCAGCTGGCACGACGGAGCTGGCGAGCAGCCGGATTCGTGCCTGGCGCATCGCCAAGGGACTGCGGTCGATGGGCCTGGCTGCGCGGGTAGGAGGGGAGCCCGGCCGCACCATCCACGTCTTCCAGAAGCGGCTCGACGAGCAGCGGCTCGCGGCAGCCACCAAGGCCGGTGCGATCACGGTCTTCGATCTCGACGACAACATCCTGCTCCCCGAGCACGGCCAGCGCCTGCAAACGCTGGCGTTCATGAACCTGATCGAGGTCGTGACGGTTGGCTCCCAGGTCTTGCTGGATTCGGTTTCGCAGATCCATCCGCGGGTTCGGCTGGTGGAAAACCCGGTCGACATCGCGGCGGATGCCCCGCTACGCCTGCCCCGCCCGTGGGAGGAAGCGATCGGCTGGTTCGGATCGCCCGAAAACCGGGCGGCGCTCGATGCCCTCCACCTCATCGTGCCGGTTGTGACCATCACCCGGGGCGGCCATGTCCCGTGGAAGCTGGACAGCATCGACGAGGTGCTGACCATGTTGGACCTCGCGCTGCTGCCGGTGCTGCCCGGCTCCTGGAACGAGGCGAAGAACGCCAACCGGCTGCTGAAGTGCCTCGCGCTTGGCGTGCCGGTTCTCGCCGCAGATACCCACGAGCACCGCCGGGTCCTTCAGGAGTTCGGCCTGCCCGGCATCATGCTCATCGACGGCGACGGACCTGCCTGGGATCGCCGCATCAAGGAGATCGGTGCGGGTCATGAACGCATCGCAGCAGCAGTACTCGATGCCGCCCCGCTGGTCCGCGAGCGGTACGGCGCTGACCGCATCGCCGGGGAATGGCTGG
>JBJTKE010000326.1:0-2634 GCA_046096285.1 Chloroflexota bacterium | reverse complement strand
GGGAGGGGGTGACGCTGACGTCGGTGGTGGCGGCGATGCTCGCGGGGCTGGTGGAGGGGCGGGATGCGACATATCCCTCCAATCTCCGGGTGATGCTGCTGGGAGGCGGTCCCGCGCCGGCGGACCTGCAGGCGCGGGCGGGGGAACTCGGCCTGCCAATCGCCCCGCCCGAGGGCCTGACCGAGGCGGCGTCGCAGGTGACCACCCTGCTGCCGGCCGAGTTCTCCGCCCGGCCGGGTTCGGCTGGCGCGCCGTTGCCGCAGGCCGAGGTGCGGATCGAGCGCGACGGCGAACCGCTGCCGCCGGGAGCGGACCGCGATTTCGCCGTCCGCTCGCTGACGCTGATGCGCGGCTACCTCGGGCAGCCCGCGTTGCCGCCCGGCGCATGGTTCCGCACCGGAGACCTCGGACGGATGGACCCGGATGGCTACCTCACCGTGCTCGACCGGCGCGACGATCTCATCGTGTCCGGGGGCGAGAACGTCTACCCGGCGGAGGTGGAATCGGCGCTCGCCTCGCACCCCGATGTGCGGGAGGCGGCCGTGGTGGCCGGTCCGGACCCGAAATGGGGCAGCGTGCCGGTCGCCTTCGTGGTGATCCGGGACGGGTCCGAGGCGAGCGACGCGGACCTGCTCGCCCATGTCGCGAGCCGCCTGGCGCGCTACAAGCAGCCGAAACGCATCGTGCGGGTCGACGCCCTGCCGCGCACCGCGGCTGGCAAGGTGCGACGGCGGGAGTTGCGGGACCGTGCTCGGGCCTGAGCCCGGCTGACGGACGCGCCGGGAGATCTTCCCGGCGCCTGCCAGAACCGGCGGCGACGGCGGTCGCCCCGGACCGAGGACCTTCCGGGCCAACCGGGAGAAATGCCGACGCCCCGGGTGAGGCCGGGGCGCCGCGGGATGGGTGACCCGGTGTGCCGGGCCTGGATCGCTGACCGGGAGGGAAGGGGAACCGATCCGCGATACCCCCATGGTACGGCTCCGCGATGTTCCCGTGTGGCACTTTCGGACCCATGCACCGGTACGTTGGTGTGCCGGCCGACCGTGCCGCGGCGGGCTGCGGCGCTCGCCTCATGCGTGCGCGCTGGTTCGCGTTGCGTCCGGGGTCAGCCCGCGATGGCCCCGGGTTGGAGACTGGCCGGCGACGCGGCTCTCCGCGGCCGAATGCGCCGGCGCGCTGCTTCCGGCCGTTGTTTGGCGCATTTCGGGGATGCGTCCCCCGAAATGAGCGGGCATCATCAGGTCAGAGGGGACCAACGAATGCGGCGGAACCGACACCGCGTGGCTGGAGGCCGGCCAGCTCGCGGAACGTCGCTCCGCACGAGGAGAGGATCATGGACGCAAACCGGTTCGATCGTGTCGTTCGCTCGTTTTCCGGCCTTTCGCGGCGCGACGCCCTGCGTGGCGCGGCGGGGGCGGCGGCCATGCTGGCCGGCGCCGGTGCGGTCGCAGGCACGGCGGAGGATGCCAGCGCCGCAGCCTGCTACCCCTGCAAGAAGACATGCGTGCCCCTCTGCGGCGCGAACTGCCCGACCTTTCCCTCCCGGTGCCGGATGTTCCCGGCCGATCACATCTGGAACGTCCGGGTCGATGGCCTTCCCGTGCACCCCCGCTCGAACCAGTATGTGGACACCATCGGACGCTGGGAGCCGCTGCATCCTGACTTCGGCTCCGGACTCTGGGACCGCAAGCCGATGGGCATCCCGATGACCGTGGCCAGCGGGATGGCCACCGCGACCCCGGTGCGCTTCGACGAATACGGCGACGAGAGCGACGCCGGACCCTACTTCATCCCGGCCGATGCGCTGGTCGAGGGCGGCAACTGCGCCCGGGGCGATCGGCATGTGCTGGTCGTCGATGCGGACCGCTGCCGGCTGTACGAGCTCTATCATTCGCGGCTTGGCAAGCGGGGGCGGTGGACGGCGGGATCGGGCGCGATCTGGGACCTCAACGGTTACCAGCAACGGCCCGAGGGGTGGACCAGCGCCGACGCTTCCGGCATGGCGATGCTGCCGGGTCTGGTGCGCTACGAGGAAGTCAAGGCCGGGCGGATCGCCCACGCCCTCCGCTTCACGGTCGAGGACGCGGCGGGGCATGTCTGGCCCGCCGTGCACATGGAAGAAAACGACGAGACGACCGCGATCCCGGCGATGGGACACCGGTTCCGGCTCAAGGCGGGCGTCAACATCAGTCGGTTTTCGCCGGAGGTGCGGGTGATCCTGACGGCGCTCAAGGAGTACGGCATGATGATCGCGGACATCGGGTCGCCGTGGTTCCTGAGCGGCGCGCCCGATGAACGCTGGAATCAGGACGCGCTCGTCGCCCTGCAGCAGGACGGGGGCATTACCGGCAACGACTTCGAGTGCGTGGACCAGCGCGGGTTGATGATCTCCCACGACTCGGCGCGAGCGCGCGTGTAGCAGGACGCCTGCCGAGCAGGAACACGGCGCCCCGGCGAGGATTCGCCGGGGCGCCGTCGCGATCTGCCGGTCAGTCCGGCCAGCGGGCGAGGATCAGGCAGGCATTCTGGCCGCCGAGCCCGAAGGAGTGCTTGGAAATCACGTTCACGGCGGCGGGCCGGGCCTCGCCGTGCACGATGTCTAGCCCGACGGCGGGATCCGGGGTGCGGTAGTTG
>JBJTKE010000325.1:0-3147 GCA_046096285.1 Chloroflexota bacterium | reverse complement strand
CGCCCGACTGCATCAGCACCCGGTCGGCGACGGCCAGCGCGAGCGCGCCGCCGCTGCCGCCTTCGCCGATGTCCGCCGCGACGATCCTCTTTCGCTCCGCGGAGCGGGCGCCGGAGTTGTCGGAGCGCCTCAAGATCACCGCCCCTGAACTGCGCAGGCTCGGACTGATCGACCGGGTGGTTCGCGAGCCGGACGGCGGCGCTGCCGCCGGCCCCGACGGCGCGGCCATGCTGCTCTCCTCGGAGATCGTCGCCGCCTTCGCCGGCTTGCAGGACGTCTCCGCCCGGCGGCTCGTGCGTGAGCGATGGGATCGCTACCAGGCCGTCGGCCGCGATCATGCCGGCAACCTGCGGCGGTTCCAGGTGCCTGAACGGTTGCGCAGCGCGGCGGCGGCCGCCCCGGGCATCGCGCGGAAGGTGGCGGCGCGAGTTCCCGGCGCGGCCCGGCACGGAGCATGAAAGCGGCACCCGGGCGAGACGCCCGGATGCCGGTGGAGTCGGGAGCTCCGGCCTGATCTAGACCCCGACAGCGGCTCTGCCGGGCACGCGGGTGCGCCAGTGGGCGAACCGGGTTTCGCGGCCGCGCAGCACGTCGTCGAAGGCGGACTCGAGCGCCCGGGTGACCGGCCCGATTTCCCCGGACCCCACCTGGTAGTGGTCGACCGAGACGATGGGGCTGATCTCCGCGGCGGTGCCGCAGGTGAACAACTCGTCGGCGGTGTAGAGCTCGGTGCGGTCGATCTGCCGTTCGATGACCTGCAGGCCGAGCACCTCCCGGGCGAGCGTCATCATGGCATCGCGGGTGATGCTTTCCAGGATGCTGCTGGTGACATCCGGGGTCAGGAACACGCCGTCCTTGATCATCCCCAGGCAGGAGCCGGGGCCCTCGGCGACGGTGCCACCCACGTTGAGAAACAGGGCCGTGTCGTACCCGTCCATGCGGGCCTCGGTGCTGCCGAGCTGGCTGTTGCGGTAGTTCGAAAGGTTCTTGATCCGCGGGGGCATGACGTCTTCGGAGATCCGCCGCCACGAGCTCACCTTGGCGGTCATCTTCATCCCGGTCTTGAGGTGCGACGCCATGGGAGCCGTGTTGATCAGGAACCCGGCGTCCGATGCGCCAGTCTGCGCGAAGCGCTTGCCCGAGGTGTCGGCGCTGTAGACGAGCGGGCGGATGTAGGTGTCCTCCCGGACCTCGTTCGCCTGCATGAGCTCGAGAATGGCCTCCGTGATCTGGTCGATGGAGTAGTCCTGCCGGAGCCGGACCAGCTTCATCGAACGCTCCAGCCGCTCCAGGTGCTCCTGGAGCCGGAACACGTGCAGTTCAGCTCCGTCGGCCGAGGTGTAGGCCCGGATACCCTCGAAGATCGCGCCGACGGTCGACCAGCCGAGTTCGGTCACGTGGATCGTGGCGTCATCCCAGCGGACCATCTTCCCGTTCCACCAGACGAACGCCGGATTTGCCTCCTGCCCTGCCACAGTCTCCTCCGTCCCTTACGATCGATCGCCCAGCGCCGCTTTCGCCGGCGCGGGGCTCGCGTGATGCGTGAAGTATCGCATGAACGGTCCTCCATGCCGCACGCGCGAGCCCGTGCGGCATGGAGGTCAGGTGGCGGGTCCGGGACTACCCGGCGGGCCGGCCCTCGATTTTCACCACGGTGCCCATCCGCGTGTACATATTGCCCATCGGCACGGTGAAGCCCTGCCGATTGACGGCGACGTTCTTCACCCACGGCTTGAAGGCGTACGTGTCCTGGCGATAGACCACCGGGATGTACCCGACGTCCCCCTGGATGACCCGCTCGGCCTCCCGGTCCACGTCGAGGCGCGCCACCGGATCAGGCACGGACTTGCCCTGATCGACGAGGCGGTCGAACTCCTCGTTGCTCCAGGCCTGCCGCTTGCCAGACGCTTTCCTGCTGTAGAACATGTCGCCGTAGCTGTTGTTCGGATCGGGGTAGTCGCTCCACCAGCGGATCCACACCAACTGCCACTCGTTCTTGAACAGCTCCGGACGCCAGGAGTTCTCCGGCCAGACCTGGATCGTGATGTCCATGCCAAGCGTCTCCTTGAGCTGGGCGACGATGTCGTTCGCCATCAGCCCGGAGTTGTAGACCTCCTCCTCTCCGCGCATGTGCATCACGATCCCGGGCCAGTTCTGGCCGCCCTCGTAGGGGGTGCCGGCCAGTTCGGCGAGCGCCAGATCCCGGTCGAACTTCAGGTTCTCCGCGAACTCCGCGTCGTCGAGATACCCGTAGACGCCGATCGGCACCATGCAGTAGGCAGGGATGACCGCCCCCCGCGTGATGGTGACCAGCCGCTCCCGGTCGATCGCGTGCGTGAGCGCCCGGCGGACCTTCAGCCCCACCTCGTCGTTGGTGAACGGCTCCTTGCCGTTTGACGGCAGCAGCATCCAGATGCCGGGGTAGACGTACTTCTTCGTGAGGGGCGCGAGGTCCGGGTCGGCGGCGTAGCGCTCCGTGCTGTCCGCCGCCACCTCGACCCAGTCCAGTTGCTGGACGCCGGAGCCCTCCTCGAACGCGAGGATCGCGGTGTCCGTCGAGATCATCGGCACCATCAGCTTGCTGATGCCGATGCTCTCCGCATCCCAGTAGTTCCCGTTGACGGAGCATTCGACAACGACGTCGTGCTCCCACCGGTCGAGTTTGAAGGGGCCGTTGCTGACCAGCGGCACGTCGCCGCTGGCCCAGACGTCGCTGCCATGCTGTTCGACCGCCCACCGTGGGGCAGGGACCGCCGCCACGTAGGCCACCACCTGCGGGAAGTAGGCCCGCGGCCCCTCGCAGGTGACTTCGAGCGTCCAGTCGTCGAGCGCCCTGATCCCGAGATCGTCCACCGAAACCGGGTTGCCGTCGACGTCGGTGTGGGAGCCGTCGGGGTTGGCGGCGCTGGTGTTGAGCCGCTCGGCGTTCCTGATGTCGAACAGGAAGCCGGCGTAGGCGGCGGCGTTCTCGGGGAGCAGTTGCCGCCGCCAGGACCAGACGAAGTCGCCGGCGGTCACCGGGTTGCCGTCGGTCCAGCCGGTGTTTTCCTTGCGCAGGTTGAACGTCCAGACCGATGCGTCCTCGTTGGCGGACCACGATTCGGCCCAGTCGGGCACCGCGTTCAGGTCGGCGTCTACGGGTATCTC
>JBJTKE010000324.1:0-2681 GCA_046096285.1 Chloroflexota bacterium | reverse complement strand
CCGGGGCCGGTGAGGGTGAGGAGGCGGGCGCCGGCGCGGAGGGCGGACCCGAGCGCGGCGACATCGGCGTCGCGGCCGATGAGCCGGGAGGGCTGGGCGGGAAGGTTGTCCCGGCGGGCCGGGCGCGGGACCGTTTCCTCGCCGCCGCTCATTGCGCCTCCTCCACGGCTGGAAGCGATATCCTCTTGAGGACAGTACCGCACGCTGGACGGATCGGCGGAGCGACGGGACACCGGGCCGGCGCGGACCCGGCGGATCAGGTGGGGGCATCCGGGCATCTCTGTCAAGCATTTTACTCTGGCCGGGGCGGCGGGGACGCATCCTGTGCCTGGCGGCGCTCGCCGGGGCGGCGGCAACGGGAGGAACGGGCGATGGGCGAGCGGGAGGAACCGGCGAGCGGGCGCGGGGAGCAGCCCGCGCCAGCCACGCGCGCGACGCGGCGAGATCTTGCGGCCACGGTCACGGCGGCGGCCACGGCGATCGCCGCGGGCGCCGGAGCAGGCGCGGCGCGACGCCGGACCCCGGGTCGCGCGCCAGGCCGGACGCCAGCGCCCGGGCCCACGCCGACGCAGGCGCCGGGGCCGGCGCCAGGGCGGTTCCTGGCCAACGCCTACATCCAGCGGACGACCAACCGCAGCGCGGCGGTGCGGGTGGCGGCCTCGGCGCCGGTGACGGCGGTGGTGTGCGTCTCCCTTGCCGGGGGCGACCCCGGCCGGTGCGAGCAGCGGATCACCCGGGACCGGCCGCGGCGCAACCACGTCATCCCCGTGCGCGGCCTGCGGCCGGACACCACCTACACCTACCGGGTGACGGCCACGCCGCCCGAACCCGCACCTCTCCGCGGCGACGGCGACCGCGACGGCCCCGGCCCGGAGCGCCCCAGCAAGGCGCCCGGGGTCATCAAGGAAAGCGACCTGCGGTCCGCGCCGGTCGATCCCGAGGGCGCGGCGCTGCAGATCGAGGCCGGGCCGCAGGTGGTCGCGCTGGCCACGGTGGCGGGCGCCCGCTGGGCGACCAACGTCTACGGCAACGGCAGGATGGACTACGAGGCGGAGGCGGGCGCCGTGCTCGATCCGCTGCTGCTGGAGCAGCAATTCGAGTTGCCCCGCTATGCCAACCGCAAGCTCGAGGATGCCCTCACCGCCGATCACCGGGTCTGCATCGGACCGCTGACGCCGGAAACGGTCTATGGCTACAGCGTGACCAGCGTGGCGGGCTCCTCGCCGGACACGTCGCGGCAGCGGCGGTTCGCCACGCTGGCCACCGACGGGGCGCCCGCGGGCGCGTTCGAGCCGGTCCGGCGGTTCGCGGTCGATCTCGACCTGTCCGGGATCGCGGCGATGAGCGACGGCGCGATCCTGGCCTGGAGCCGCGCCGGGGTGGCCGCGGTGCTGCGGCCGGCCCGCAGCCAACTCGTCGAGGAGGCCCGCCTGACCCCGGCCGGCCCGATCGGGGGCGGCGCGGCGGCCCCGGATGGCCGCCTCTTTCTCTCGCTGCCGGGGCCTGCCAACAACGCGGGCATCCCCACCGCGATCGTCCGCATCTTCGCGCCGTCGGCCGGCGGGTATGCGGCCGTGGCCGACCTCGGGCTGCTGATCGGCGCGCCGGGCGCGCTCGCGTTCGACGCGTCCGGCAACCTCGCGGCGCTGACCACGCTGGCCGGCGACGACGGCATCCCCGAGGCGCAGTTCAACCTGTTCGACGCCGACCCGGGGGCGGCGGCCGGCTTCACGCTCCGCTTCGCCCTGCAGCCGTTCGGGCAGGCGACCGCGATGGCGGGCACGCGCGGCGGCTCGTTGCTGCTGCTGGCGGCGTCGCGGGCGATCGTCGCGCTGGCGGGCGACATCCACGACCCGGACGGCGCGGTGACGGTCTGGGACGGGCGCAACGCCGGGCAGGGTCCGTGGATCGAGGCGGCGGCGATCGCGGCGGGCCCGCTCGGCGATCTCTACCTCGTGGACGGCTGCACCGGGGCATTGCAGGTGGTGGATGTCGATCCGGCAAGCGGGCTGTTCTCGGCGACAGCGGCCGGGAACACCCGGGACGTGCCCGGCGGGCTGGCCGCGGCGCCAGCGGCGCTGGCCGTCGACCGCAACGGCACGGCGCTGGTGCTGGAGCGGGGAACGCGGACGATCGCCCAGTTCCGGCTGGCGGGCGCGCCGCGGGCGGCCGCCCGCATGACCGCGGGGAATCCGCTGGACCCGGCCCACTGGCGCCCGGTGGACCGGGCGCGGCAGGAGGGGTGACGGGCGGGAGCCGTCCCTCGATTTGTCAACTATTTAACATCACGAGCGGGGTCGGGCCGGGTACCGTGTCCGGATACGTGGGGATGCCGCCACGTCGCCGCGTCGCCGTGGCGAGCCGGGAGAGAGTGGATGCCGCCGCGCCATGCGCCGAACCTGCTGGCGATGGCGGCGCTCTGCGGGGCGGTGCTGCTGGCGGGGATCGCGCCCTCCCTGCCGGGCCCGGCGGAGCGCCACGGGAGCGGGCGCCCGGCGCTGCCGGCGCTCTCGGGGGGCGGGCCGGGCGCGGCTGGCATCGTGCCGGGGCCCGGGCTGCCCACGCCGGAGATGCCGGATGCCGCGGCAGGCCCGGGCCGCCGCGCCAGCGACCGGCGCGACGCCCGCGAGGACCGGCGCGAACGGCGGGACCGCCGCGAGGACCGCCGCGAGGACCGCGGC
>JBJTKE010000323.1:0-13185 GCA_046096285.1 Chloroflexota bacterium | reverse complement strand
GGGGGTGGGAGCGGCGGCTCGCCTTGTTGCGGACCCCTCCCGGTGCTACTCTTTTGCCGGGAACCAAGCCTTGTGCGAACGCGGGCCCTGTGACCCGCGTTCGTCGTGTCCGGTCCCGCGGACAGCAACAGGGGTGGCGGTTCCAGTCCCGGATGGGCGCGATCCCCCGTGACAACTGGCGACGCCACCCCGCCCCCAGCGAGGAGGCGCCGGCCGACCATGAAGAGCGATTTCTACACCGCCATCGCGCAGATCGCCGCCGAGCGCGGCATCCCGAAGGAGGCTGTGCTCTCCTCGGTGGAGCACGCGCTGAAGACCGTGTACCGCAAGATGGAGAACACCGAGGAAGAGGTCGCGATCGACATCGACCCGACCACCGGCGGGATGCGGGTGTTCCTGCTGAAGCGGGTGGTGGATCAGATCGAGGACCCGGTCAACGACATCACCGTGGCGAATGCCCGCGCCTACGCGGCCGACCCGGTGGTGGGCGAGATCCTGCGGATCGAGCGGACCCCGGAGAACTTCGGGCGGATCGCGGCGCAGACCGCCAAGCAGGTGGTCCTGCAGCGGATCCGCGACTACGAACGCGACACCGTGTTCGAGGAGTTCCACGACAAGCAGGGCGAACTCCTGAACGGCACCGTGCAGCGAGCCGATTCGCGCGCGGTGATCGTCGAACTCGGGAAGGCCGAGGCCGTGATGCCGGCCCGCGAGCAGGTGCCGAACGAGCGGTACCGCGCCGGGCAACGGGTCAAGGTGCTGCTCGTCGAGGTCAACAACGACCAGCGCGGGCCGCAGTTGATCGTGTCGCGCAGCCACCCGGACCTCATCAAGCGGCTGTTCGAGACCGAGGTGCCGGAGATCTTCTCCGGCGCGGTGGAGATCATGGCGATCGCGCGGGAGGCCGGGTTGCGGTCGAAGGTGGCGGTCGCGGCGCGGCAGGAGCGGGTGGACCCGGTGGGCGCCTGCGTGGGCGTGCGCGGGGTGCGCATCCAGAACATCGTCAACGAGTTGTACGGCGAGAAGATCGACGTGATCGAGTGGTCGCCGGACACCGCGCAGTTCATCTCCAACGCGCTGTCGCCGGCCAAGCCGAGCAACGTGACCCTCGACGAGGTGAACCACGTGGCGACCGTGATCGTGCCGACGGAGCAGATGTCGCTGGCCATCGGCAAGGAGGGGCAGAACGCCCGCCTCGCCCACAAGCTGACCAGTTGGCGGATCGACATCAAGGACCCGGCCACCCTGATGGAGTCGGGCATCGACGTGATGAAGCAGGCGCGGGCGGCGCTCGACGCCTCCCCAAGCGACATCGGGCTGTGGCAGGGGCGGCAGCCGCGGCTGGTCAACGCCGACGGCATGATCGACGTCCGCGGCAAGCTGTTCGGCCCGCTCGACCCGGCGCTGGTCCGGATGAGCGTGGACGTGGACATCGTCGGCGACGCCATCGAGGTGTTCTACGACCGCGAGTTGCGCGCGCGGTATGACGCGGCAAGCGGGGATGCGCTCCCGCTCGACGACGACGCGGCGTTCGCCCCGGCCACGGCCGGATCGAACTAGGCCCGGGGCCGCGCGGACCACGACGACAAGGAGCACGGGACGATGGGCGCAGACGGAACCACCGCGGGCCGGAAACCCGGCGGCGGGCAGCCGTCCGGCGCCGGCAAGGGGCCGAGGCCCCGCCATGTGCCGCAACGGATGTGCATCTCCTGCCGCACGCACGACGCCAAGCGGGGATTGCACCGGATCGTGAGAACGCCGGAAGGACCGGTGGAACTCGATCCGACGGGGAAGCGGAACGGGCGCGGAGCTTACCTTTGCGGATCGCCTGCCTGCTGGGAGAAAGCCCTCGCCACGGGCCAGCTCTCGCGGGCGCTCAAGACCGAGATTCAACCGCACACCGTCGCCGCCTTGCGGCACTTTGCGGATTCCCTGCGGGGAAGCGCGGCGGCGGGTACCGAGGAGGCTCAGACCGATGGCTAGCACGTTTCAGTCGAGGGGCAGCAGCGGCGGCGGCCGTCGGACCGGCGGCGGGGGCCGCGGCAAGGGCAATGGCAAGAGCGGCGCCCGCACGGTGGCGATGCGCCGCCCGATGACGCCGGTGGAGCGCGCGCCGGTCGAACTGCCAACGGTGCTGACCGTGGCCGAACTGGCCGAGAAACTCCACGCCACCGGCGTCGAGGTGATCAACGAACTGATCCGGCTCGGCATGATGGCCAGCCTCAACCAGCAGATCAATTACGAGACCGCCAACCGTGTGGCCACGGCGCTCGGCTGGGAGACGTTCGAGGAGAAGCCGGAGTTCGTCGACGGCGATGTCGCCGCGTTCGAGGACCGGGCGCTCGAGGCGCTCGACGACCCGAACGCCGTCGCCCGGCCGCCGGTGGTCACGATCATGGGCCACGTGGACCACGGCAAGACCAAACTGCTGGACTCGATCCGCTCGGCCAACGTGGCCGAGGGCGAGGCCGGCGGCATCACCCAGCACATCGGCGCCTACCAGATCGAGGTGCACGGCCGGAAGATCACCTTCCTCGACACCCCGGGCCACGAGGCGTTCACCGCCATGCGCGCCCGCGGCGCGCAGGCCACCGACGTGGCGGTGCTGGTCGTGGCCGCCGACGACGGCGTGATGCCGACCACCCGGGAGGCCATCGCCCACATCAAGAGCGCGAAGGTGCCGCTGGTGGTGGCGCTGAACAAGATCGACCTGCCGACCGCCAACCCGGACCGGGTCAAGCAGCAACTCTCCGAGATCGAGGTGGTGCCGGAGGAGTGGGGGGGCGACGTGCCCTTCGTCGAGGTTTCGGCCCGCGAGAAGCTCGGGCTCGACGACCTGCTCGACACCCTGCTGCTGGTGGCCGACGTCAACGAACTGAAGGCCAACCCGCTCAAGCAGGCCAGCGGCGTGGTGATCGAGGCCCGCGTCGATCCACGGCGCGGCCCGGTGGCGACGGTGCTGGTCCAGAGCGGCACGCTGTCGGAGAAGGACACGATCGTCGCCGGGTCAAGCTGGGGCCGGATCAAGGCGATGCACAACGACCGCGGCAAGAAGATGCGGCGGGCCGAGCCCTCCACCCCGGTCGAGATTCTCGGCCTTGTGGATGTGCCCACGGCGGGCGACCGCTTCGACGCCTACGGCGACGAGCGGCAGGCCCGCACCGTGGCCGAGCAGCGGCAGAAGGAGCGCCGGGCCGAGGCGCTCTCCACCACCGGCAGCCTGACCAATCTGGCGGGGCTCTCCCGCGAGATTCAGGAGGGCGGGGCGGCCGAGCTGCGCGTGATCCTGAAGGCGGACGTCTCCGGCTCGCTCGGGGCGATCCAGCAGGCGCTGCTGAAGCTCAACGACGACGTGAAGGGCGACGTCCGCATGAGCATCACGCTGGCGGCGGCGGGCGGCGTCAGCGAGTCGGACGTCAGTCTGGCAAGCGTCACGCGCTCGATCATCATCGGCTTCAACGTGCGGCCGGACGTGGCCGCCAAGCGCGCCGCCGAGAAGGCCGGCATCGACATCCGCTTCTACAACATCATCTACAACCTGATCGACGACGTGAAGGCGGCGATGACCGGCCTGCTGGCGCCCGTGTTCGAGGACGTCACCGACGGCTACGCCGAGGTGCGCAACACCTTCCGGCTGCCGAACGGGGATGTGGTCGCCGGACTCTACGTGCTGGACGGCAAGGTGGTGCGGAGCAGCAAGGCCCGCGTGCTCCGCTCCGGCACGGTGATGTTCGAAGGCGGCGTCAAGTCGCTCAAGCGCTTCAAGGACGACGTCCGCGAGGTGGCCTCGGGCTACGAGTGCGGCCTCGGTCTGGACGGGTTCAACGACCTGCAGGTGGGCGATCAGCTCGAGTTCTTCCATCGCGAGGAAGTGGCGCGGTCCTAGACCCGCCCGCCGCCCGGGCACTGGAGGACGTGATGAGCCGGCGAACCCTACAGGTCGGCGAATTGCTCCGCGAGGAGTTGACGGACATCATCCGGCGTGAGGTCAAGGACCCGCGTCTCGGCTTCTGGTCGATCACCGGAGTGGACGTTCCACCCGATCTGCGCAGCGCCCGCGTGCACGTCAGCGTGCTGGGCAGCGACGAGGAGCGGACGGCCACGCTGGCGGCCCTGACGTCGGCGGCGGGGTTCATCCGGCGCCACCTGAAGCCGCGGCTGCGAATGCGGCAGATTCCCGAACTCGAGTTCCGCGACGACCGCTCGATGGAGCACGCCGACCAGATCGGCCGCGCGCTGCGCGAACTGGCCGAGCAGGACAGGAGCCGCGGGAGCCAGGACCGCCCTGCGATGGAGGAAGAACGTTGAGCTGGACGATCGACCCGGGCGCCGCGGCCGCCGCCCTGCACACCCTGCGCGGCGCCAGGACCGTGCTGATGCCGACCCACCAGAACGTCGACGCCGACGGCCTGTCGTCGCCGCTGGCCATGCGCCATGCCCTCGCCCAGGTGGGGGTGGACGCCTATCCGGTGATCACCGACGGCGACTTTCCCTCCAACCTGAAGTTCCTGCCCGGCAGCGATCGGGTGCTGGTCTATGGACGGGATGAACTCCCCGCCTACGACATGCTCTGCCTCATCGATTGCGCCGACCGCAAGCGGCTCGGGGCCTTCGCCAAGGACGACCCGTCTCGACTCGACGGACGGGTGCCGATCGTCAACATCGACCATCACAAGACCAACGACCGGTTCGGTGTCGTGAACATCGTCGAACCCGAGGCCTCCTCGGCCGGCGAGATCGTGGCCGAGGTGCTCCGGCTGTGGGGCACCCACATGACCCTGGACATTGCCCGCTGCCTGCTCTCCGGCATCTACGGCGACACCCTCGGACTGCGGACCCCGAGCACCACGGCGCAGACCCTGCGCACCGTGGCCGACCTGATGGAGACCGGGGCCGACCTCGAACCGGTGGTGGACTGGCTGTTCCGGCTGAAGCCGCGCTCGACCCTCTGCCTCTGGCGGCACGCCCTCGACAACATCAACTGGGCTGGCCCGATCATCTGGACCGAGATGACCCGCGACGGCTTCGAGCAATGCGGCGCGGAAATGGCCGAGGCGGAAGGGATCGTCAACTTCCTCTCCGGCACCCAGGGTTCGCGCGTCGCGGTCATCCTCTACCAGGACGAGGACCGGCAGGGCTGGCGGGTCAGCCTGCGCAGCCTCGAGAAATCGGTGGACGTCTCGGCGATCGCCAAGCACTTCGGCGGCGGCGGCCATCCGCTGGCGGCTGGCGCGCACCTCGAGGGCGGTCCCGCCGAACGGGAGGCGTTCATCGCCCGCGTGGCCGATCTCGTGGCCGCCGCCCCGGCCGGCAAGTAGGCGGGAATGAGCGCTGGCGCTCGCCCCGCTCTCGACGTCTACCTGGTGATCGACAAGCCCGCGGGGTGGACCAGTTTCGACGTGGTGGCGCGGGCGCGGCGGCTGCTTGGCGAGAAGAAGATCGGCCATGCCGGCACGCTGGATCCCGCCGCCACCGGGGTGCTGCCGCTCGCCGTCGGCAACGCCACCAAGACCCTTGAATACCTCTCCAGCGCGAGCAAGAGCTACCTTGCCGAGGTGACGTTCGGCGTCGAGACGGACAGTCACGACATCGACGGGGTGGTGACCGCCGTGCGCGACGCCTCGCGGCTCGACGCGGCGGCCGTGGAACGCGCGCTGGTCCGGTTCCGCGGTCCGAGCGAGCAGGTGCCGCCGATGCACAGCGCCATCAAGATCGGGGGCCGGAAACTCTACGAACTGGCCCGCCGCGGCGAGGAGATCGAGCGCGCGCCGCGTCCGGTGGAGATCCGGCGACTGGACCTGGTGGACTGGCGGCCGCCGACGGCGACCCTGTGGATCGACTGCACCAAGGGCACCTACATCCGCTCGCTGGCGCGCGATCTCGGAGACGCCTGCGGCGCGGGCGCCTACATGAGCAACCTGGTCCGGTACCGGACCGGGCCGTTTCATCTCTGCGAGGCGATGACGATGCAGGACCTGGCCGGGCGCGAGTTGCCCTGGGAGTGGCCGCTCCTCGCCGCCCATCCCGACATGGTCGCGCTCGACCTGCCGGCGATCCTGCTCGACGTGGCCGGACCGCTGCGCTGGCGGCAGGGATCGCCGGTTCCCGCCGCCGGCCCGGCGGCGGGCGATTGCCGCGCCTATTCCGAGGCGGGAGAATGGCTCGGCATCGGCAGGGCGGACGAGACCGGGCAGACCTGGCGGCCCGCCAAGGTGATCGGGAGCGCATCGTGAGCGAACAGCCCGTGCGGCGAAGCGTGGCGACCATCGGCGTTTTCGACGGCGTCCCTCTCGGGCACCAGCACCTGCTGGGGCTGGTCCGGGAGCGCGCCCGCGAGCGCGGCGCCGAGGCCCTGGCCGTCAGTTTCGAACCCCACCCGATGCAGGTGCTCCGGCCGGAGCAGTACATGGGCCGGCTCTGCACGCCCGAGCAGAAGGCCGCCGCCCTGCTGGCCGCGGGGGCCGACCGGGTGCGCGTGATCCCGTTCACCCGCGAGACGGCAGGGCTCGAACCGGAGCAGTTCATGCGCCGCCTGGCCGAGGAGGACGGACTGGTGCACCTGCTCATCGGCGCGGACTTCGCGCTCGGGCGGAACCGGGCCGGGGACGCCGCCCGGCTCTCGGAGATCGGCCGCGATCTCGGCTACACCGTGGAGGTCGTGGACCGGGTGCCGCTCGGCGAGGAAACTCTGAGTTCGACCGTGATCCGGCAGGCCATCGCCGAGGGCGACGCTGCCCGCGCGCGGCGGTTGATGGGGCGCCCGTTCCGGGTTTCCGGCGAGGTGGTGCATGGCAAGCACCTGGGCCGGGAGATCGGCTTTCCGACGGCCAACGTCGAACCGCCGGACGACCTGGTGGCCATCGCCGACGGCATCTATGCCGCCCACGCCTGGCTGCCGGGCGACCGCGCGCCGCGGCCGGCGATCACCTACATCGGGCAGCGGCCAACGGTGAACACCGGTCCGCGGGTGATCGAAACCCACCTGCTGGATTTCGACGGCGATCTGTACGGCCAGCACATCGAGGTCGATCTGCTGCAGCGCATCCGGCCCGACGCGCATTTTCCGTCGCTGGAGGCGCTGATCGGGCAAATGCGGGTGGACGAGGCGCAAGCGCGAGCGGTGCTGGCCCGGGAAGGGTGACGGCCCGCCCGGCGCTTACTGCCCGGGTGAGAGCACGAGCGCGACCCAGAAGAGCACCGCCATGCTCATGCCGCCAAGGGCAGGCCCCTTGAGGCCGGAGCGCATCCCCCAGTAGGCCATCCCGAGCGGGAAAAGCATCGGGATGATGAATGCCACCACCCGCGACCCCGGGTCGCCGGAGCCGCTGACGGCCTGCTGGACGGTGAGCGCCGCCACCAGCAGCAGGGTGAGCCAGAAGAGGACGCGGGGCCAGGGCGAGTCCGGGTTTCCATCGGCGGCCGGGAGCGAGGTGCGGTTCATCGAATCCTCCGGATGACGCGGCCGGGATGGCGGCCGCCAAAAGGACTGTCGCACGACGTCCCGCCGTTGCGCGGTGGGGTCGGGCATGGCTACCTCGTTCCCGAAAGCACCAGCGCGATCAGCGCCAGACCGACGATGAAGCGGTAGGCGATGAAGACCCCGGTGCTGGCCCGTTGCAGGTACCGCAGCAGGCCCCAGATCGCGAGGTAGCCGCTCGCGGCCGAGACGGCGATGCCCACGGCGCACATCGCAAGGTCGCTCCCGCTCAGGCCGGAGCCGAGGATGTCGAGCAGGCCCTTGAGCCCGGCGATGGAGATGATGGGAACGCCCAGCAGGAAGGAGAACCGGGCGGCGTCGGAGCGGCGGAGATCGCGGAAGAGCCCGGCGGTGATGGTCGAGCCCGACCGGGAGACGCCGGGGACGAGCGCGAGCGCCTGGGCAAGCCCGATGACGACGGCGTCGCGGGTGCGCAGGCTGGAGAGCGGGCGGCTGTGGCGGGCGGTCCGCTCGGCGAGCAGCAGCACGGCGGCGAGCGCCATCATCGCGATGGCGATGGCGACGATGGCGGCGTCGGACGTGGCGCCTTCGCCGTGGAAGATGCGTTCGAGGGCGTCCTGGCCGAGCAATCCGGCGGCGGCCCCCGGAATGGTGCCGATCCCGATCAGCAGGGCGAGGCGGCCGTCGAGGTCGTCGTGGCCGGGGTCGCCCCGCAGCGTGGCCACCGGGGCGGCGAGCGCGGCAGGCAGGGCGAGGGCCATCGCCAGCAGGTCGCGCCAGAAATAGGCGAGGACGGCGGCGAGGGTGCCGAGGTGGAGGGCGGCGTCGAAGGCGATGCCGGGGGACGGCCAGCCGAGCAGCCAGGGCACGATGATGAGATGCGCTGAGGATGAGATCGGCAGGAACTCCGCGAGTCCCTGCACGAGTCCGAGAATGATGGCCTGGATCAGATCCATGAACGTTCTCCGTGACGACGGGCGGCCGGGTCCGGGGGCTGGGCGGTCAGGTGGCGGCGGATGGCTGGCGTTTGCGGGCGGCAGTCATGCGCCACCAGGCGAATGCGCCGACGACGGTGACCGGAAACCAGAGCGCGGCGTGGACCAGCAGGGCGTAGGAGAGGGCCAGCCCGCGGGAGACGCCGAGCGCGGCGGCGGCGAGCACGACCCCGGCCTCGAAGGTGCCCACGTAGCCGGGAGCGGCCGGCACCAGCGTGGCGAGGTTGGCGACCCCGGTGATGAGGGCTGCCCCGGCCGGATCGACGGCGCTGGAAAGCGGCGGGCCGAACCCCCGGGCGATGGCCCAGTACATGCCCGCCTCGCAGGCCCAGGCGGCCGCCGAGGCAACGGCCACGATCAGCAGATCGCCGCCGCGGGTGAGCGCGCCGAGCCCGTCGAGGAACGCTTGCGCGATGGAGCGGATGCGCCCGCGCAACGCGAGCGGCAGGGGAAAGAGGAGCAGTTCCAGCGCGCGGTCCCGCCAGGCGCCGCCGCGCACGAGCATCCCGAGCGCGGCGATGGCGACCGCGAACAGGATGGCGGCCAGCAGGGCCAGCCTGCGCAGTTCCGGGGTTGGAGAGATGACCGTCATCGCCGCCAGCAGGAAGCCGAGCATGGTCAGCCCGTCGAGCAGTCGCTCGACGGCGATGGTTCCCAGCACGGAACTGGTGCGCAACCCGTGGCGCGAGCCAAGCAGGTAGGCGCGCACGACCTCGCCGGTACGGAAGGGGAGGATGTTGTTGGCGGTGTATCCTGCCAGCAGGGCCGGCATCACCTCGGCCGGGGTGAGCGGGGCGACCGGGCGGATGAGCACGCTCCAGCGCCAGGCGCGGATGGCGACCCCCGCCGCGAAGAGCAGCAACGCGGGCGGCAGCCAGCGGAGATCGACCTCGCGCAGGGAGGCGAGCACCTCGGCGGGGTGCTGGCCGCGGAAGGCGAGAAACAGGAACGCCGCGCTGACGGCCGCCCCCGCCCACGCCTGCCAGCGCCTGCCGCCCCCGGGCAGGCCGCGGTGCCGGGTGATGTCGCTCGCGTCGGACAGGGGACCGGCTCCCGGATCGGCTGGCGGCGTCGCGCGGCGATCCGGCGGCGGGCGCGACGGGGCGCGCCGGTCCGCGAGTATACCGTCGCGGATGCGCGGCCTGCGCGCCGCAACCCGGAGAACGTGCAACCATGACCGACCCCGACCATCGCCTCGACCCCGACGATGACCCCGGCCACGGGCGCCCGGAATCTGCCGGCGCGGGCGACGAGGAGGCCGGGGCCATCGCCCGCGCCGTGCACGATCTGCGCAACCCGCTGACGGCGCTCACCGGTCAGGCCCAGTTGCTGCGCCGCCGGATAGCCCGGGACGGGGAAGCAAGCCCCGAGCGGGTCCTCGCCAGCCTCGACGCGATCGAGGAGGCCGCGGGGCGGATGGCGGCGCTGCTGGACCGGATGGCGGCGGGACCGGAGGGGCGGGCGATCTCCGTCCGGTCCCGTCCCGCGAGTGTCCCCCCGGAGGCGGAACCCGGCGCCGGAAACCGCGCGCGGTGAGCCGCCGGCGGCGCACCGGCCCCGGCGCAGGGGTCAGGGCGCGGGCGTCCCGGCGGGAGGTCCGGTCCGCTCCGCTGGCGGGGTGATGCCCAGCGGCTGATCGAAGTCGGCGAAGGTGTAGATCATGTAGTGGCGCTGGGAAACCATCGCTTCGCGGCGGATGCGCCCGGTTTCCTCGCCGACCCACCAGGCGTACCAGGCTGGCGCGGTGCGCTGGGAGCGGGGCAGGTAGAAGGTGACGACCCTGCAAGGTTCGCCGTCGACGACATCCTCCGGTCCCAGACGAAGGCCGGTGGCGGGTTGGTACACCTCCCACCATTGCGAGGGGAGGTAGAGCGAGGCCGCGGCGCGCTCCTCCCACGGCTGCCCTGCCGTGCGCGTCCACTGCGTGTCGCCGACGATGATCTGCTCGATGCCGGTGTCGGGGTTGCGCTCGCGGTAAGCGGCGGGCTCGCCGTTCATGGGGTCGGAGGCTTCGTTGATCGACTGGTAGAGCGATCCGTTGCCGTCGGACAGGCGCTGGGTGTAGCGGACGGAGCGCAGCGCCTGCAGCGCGGTAATCGCCCGGTCGAACACGGCGCGCGCGGCGGGATCGCTGCCGGGCATCGGGCCCTTGCCGGTGACATTGGGGTCCGGCAGGACGAACCAGAACGGGGCCGCGGCGGGCGGGCCGGCGGGCGGGATGATGGACAGCGTCGCCTGCACCCATCCTGCCGCCGGCACGTTCGCCGCGCCGAAGGCGTAGCCCCCGTTGGGATCGGGCTCCAGGGTGACGGACTGCGCCGGGCCCGGATGGTCGAGCGGCTGGATGGACAGGTCGAGCATCGGCAGTTCGGAGGGCGGCAGCACCGACCCGTCCTCGCGCTGGAGGCGGACGAAGACCGCCGATTCGCCGGGCGCGCCAGGCTGGATGACGAGGTGGGCCACCCCGCGCGAGCCGTCGGACAGGGGAAACGCCGCCGGAAGATCGAGCTGGGCGAGACTGGCGAAGGTCTGGACGCCTGGCGCCGCCATCAGCGGCATGACGGCGGCGGCCAGCAGGGCGGGGACGGCCAGCAGGGCCCCCAGGCGGAGCGGCATCGGGGTGGAGGCCCCGAGCCGTGCGCGCGAACGCCAAAGCAGCACGACGCCCGCCAGCAGCGGCAGCAGCAGGAGGACTTTGGCGATCAGCGCCCAGCCCCAGCCAGCTGAGGCCAGCGCCGATGGACCGGGCAGCGCCTGTCCGGCGGAGAGCATCCCGGTCGCGGCGGCGGCCAGGGCAAGGAGCGGCGCCAGCGCCGCGACCCGGCGCGGCGCGGAGCCCGCGTCGTCGCCGCGGACCCAGGCGAACACGAGCAGGAGCGCGCCCCCCGCGAGGGGCGCCGCGGCCCACTGGTGGAGGGTTTCGGCGGCCTTGCCGGCGAGGGTGGCCGAGGGGTGGGCGGCCCGGCCGAAGCCGTCGAGCGCGGCGAGCACGAGCAGGCCGCCTGCCAGGTCGACCCAGCCCGGAAGGCGGGCATGGCGGCCGGAGGCGAGCAACGCCAGCATGAGCAGGGCGATCAGCAGGGTCGCCGCGAGGCAGGCGAGGAACCCGGGCGGCATGGAGCGGAACGAGGCGGAGACGCTCGGCGGCGCCTCCGCGCCAGCGGGGACCAGGGCGGCCAGCACAGGAGTGAGGGCCAGCATGAGGAGCGCGAGGGTGGCGCTCACCGCGCCGATGCCGAGCCAGGCGGGGGAGCCCCGGTCGCCGCGCGGGGCGAGCAGGGACGGGGCGGCAAGCCGCGCCAGGAGGAACGCCCCGGCCGCCAGCGCAAGACCGAGGAAGGCGAGCCAGCGGGCGGCGATGGCCCACGGGCGGGGCCATTCGCTGTCGATCGCGGCCGATCCGGGGAGCGGATCGGGACCGACCCGGAAGGAGTAAAGCCCGGAGGTGGCCATGCCGTCGAGTGAGGAGCGCACGGTCCAGCCGACCGTCCAGGCGCCCTCGCCGAGCCCGGCCGGCAGCGGCACGATGACATGGTTCGGCCCGTCGGCGGCGGCCACCGCGGCATCGAGGAGGACCTCCTCGCCGCGCTCGTCGAAGAGCCGCACCGCCGCCGCGGACAGGGGCTCGGTGAAGAAGAGGTCGAGTTGGGAAAGCGCCGCGCCGGAGCGGGCGTTCTGGTCCGGCGCGGCCGCCTCCAGTTTCGCCCCGGCCGCCGCCGGCGCGGGATCGGCCAACGCCGCCGCGAGCCCGAGCAGGACGGCGGCGACGGCGAGCGCGAGAGAACACCGGGCGTTGCGGAACATGCGCCCTCCTGGGCAAGACGGCGAGCATGGCCGGAAGGGTACCAATCAGCGGTCCGGCGAGGGTGGGGCGCGCACGGTCGTGCGGGTCCCTCGCGGCGTACACTATCCGACTGAGACGTGAGCGGCGGCGGTCGGACCGCGACGGCCGCGTCGGGAGGCAGTTTGATGGCGGAGTTCACCCCGGAGCAGGCCCGCGAAAACCTGCGCAACGTGTATGACCCGGAGATCGGCATCAACATCGTCGATCTCGGCCTCGTGTACGACGTCGATGTCGAGGAGGACGGGGACGTGCTGGTGACGATGACCCTGACCTCGATCGGATGCCCGCTCGGTCCAGTCATCGTCCAGGAGACGACCAACGCCCTCGCCGACCTGCCGGGGATCGGCACGGTGGACGTGAAGATCGTCTGGTCGCCGCCGTGGACGCCCGACCTGATGAGCGAGGAAGCCCGCGACGAACTCGGGATCTGGTGACCCTGCCGCGAGGATGCGCCGGGCTCTATACTCCCGGTGTACGTATGGTTCGACGAGCGGCGGGACGGGTCGGATGATGCCGGGAGCGGGCAAAATCTGGATCGCGGCGTCGGCCCTGGCCACCCTGCTGCTGGCGGGCTGTGGCGGAGATGCGCCCCTGCCGGCGCCTCCGGCGGGACAGGAAACGCCAGCCGCTCCGGCCGCCGCGCTGATTCTCTCGGACATGGCCACCAGCACCCCGGCCGCCGCGGCGATGGCGCCGGCGGCAGCCCAGGCCGACCTTGCCCCGATCGTGGTCCAGCCAGCGGGGGATGTCGCTGCCGCGCCGGACGCGCCGGCCGTTCCCGAAGCGCCGGCCGCGGCGATCGCGGAGCCTGCGCCCGCGGCGCCCGATGTTCCCGCCGTCGCCCCCGCCGCCGCCGTACCCGGCGAGGTTTCCGAGGCGATGACCGGGCGACCTGATCTGGCCGCGCC
>JBJTKE010000322.1:0-19667 GCA_046096285.1 Chloroflexota bacterium | reverse complement strand
AGCCGGGGCCGAAGCGCCGGCGATCGCCACGGTGCTGGCGGACGCTCCGCTGCTGGAGGCCCCCGACGCCGGCGCGGCGGTGATCAGGACGGTGCCGGAGGGCGCCGACGTCGAACTCACCGGCACGAACGCGGTCGGCTTCCTGCAGGTGCGGGCGGGGGACGACACCGGATGGATGAGCACGGACGTGCTTTCGATCTCGGCGCACCGGCCGGTGTCGACGGCGGTCACGCCAAACGGCGCCGCGATCTACGACGCTCCCATGCCCGACGCCGGGGTTCTTGGCGAGGTGCCCGCTGGCGGGGTCGTGATCCTGACCGGGGCCCACGTCGACACCTGGGTTGCGGGTTCCTACCAGGGGGTCGGGGGGTGGATCGTCGAGGCCGATCTCGACGTGCCCTATGACGCGGACGGAACCGCCCGCTGACCCCGGGCGGCGGATGCGCCGCTCCGATACACTGCCGTGCATCAACGGCGACGTATCACGGGAGGCGGGAACATGGCTGAGCGTGCGGATGCAGTGCCCCGGAGCGCCGAGGTGGTCATCATCGGCGGCGGCGTCAACGGCCTGTCCACGGCGTTCCAGTTGGCGCGGCGCGGGCTCCGTGACGTGGTGGTGCTGGAGCGCAGGCAACTCGGGGCGGGAGCGACCGGCAAGACCGGGGCTCTGGTCCGCTGCCACTACGCGAACGCGCCGGAGGCGGAGTTGACCCGGCGCAGCATCGACGTGTTCCGGGACTGGGATGAGCAGGTCGGCAGCGGCGGCTGCGACTTCGATCCGGTGGGCTTCCTGCAGGTAGTCCGCCCCGAGGATGAGGCCAAGCTGCGTGCCAACGTCGCGGCGCAGCAAGCCGTCGGGGTGGACACGCGGATCGTGACCCGCGCCGAACTGGCGGACATCGAGCCCGAACTCTACGCCGACGACCTGTCGGTGGCGGCGTTCGAGCCGGGCTCCGGCTACGCCGATCCGAACGCGACCCTGCACGGGTTCGCCGATGCCGCCCGGGCGCTGGGAGTCCGCATCCTCCCCTACACCGAGGCGACGGGCATCGTCGTCGAGGGGGGCCGGGTGGCGGGAGTCCGCACGGAGCGGGGCGTCATTGCCTGCGGGAAGGTGCTGGTGGCGGCCGGTTCGTGGGCCAACCGGCTATTGCACCCGCTCGGGATCGATCTCGGCATGGATCCGGTGCGCACGCAGGTGGTGATCTTCCGCTGGCCGCCGGGCATGGATCACAGCCGCAAGCACCGGGTGGTGATCGACGCGGTGAACCACGCGTGGATCCGTCCGGTGGGCGACTACGGCACGCTGATCGGAGCCGAGCGCTCGATCGGCGGGGTCGATCCCGACGACCTCGACGAGGGCGTGCCGGCGCAATCGGTCAACGTCGCCCGGGATGTGCTGGCGATGCGGTTCCCGGCCTTCCGGGAAGGCATCATGCGCGGCGGCTGGGCGGGTACCTACATGCGGAGCCAGGACGGGCATCCGATCATCGGCGACTGGCCGGAGATTCCCGGGCTCTGGCTGATGGCCGGAGACAGCGGCAGTTCCTTCAAAACCGCGCCAGCCATCGGGATCTGCCTCGCGGAGTGGATGACGGAGGGGGCCGCGCGGCTGGTGGACCTGACGCCATTCCGGGCCACCCGGTTCGCCGAGGGACACCTCTGGCTGGATCAGTACAGCTACGGAGACGACCGGCAACTGACGGTGTCCCGCTGAGCGGGCGGGGCCGCGTCTATTCGAGCGATTCCCCGCGCCTGAGCGCCGCGTAGCTCTCGTAGCGCCTCGCCGGGATGCGGCCGGCGGCGACGGCCTCGCGGACCGGGCAGCCGGGTTCGTGCAGGTGGGTGCAGTCGGCGTAGAAGCACTGACCGAGGAACGGGCGCAGTTCCGGGAAGCACCGGTCGAACTCGTCCGGCGCGATGCCGAGCAGCGAGAGCGACCGGATGCCGGGGGTGTCCGCCACCCAGGTGTCGGGCAGGCCGGGAATGCGGCGCAGGACGGTGGCGGTGGTGGTGTGGCGGCCCTTGCCGGTCGCCCCGGAGATGACGCCGACGTCGCGGTCGCCGCCAGGGTCGAGGTGGTTCAGCAGGCTCGACTTGCCGACGCCCGACGGACCGGTGACGGCGGTGATGCGGCCGCGCAGGAAGGCGAGCAGGTCCTCCATGCCGCGACCGGTCCGGGCGCAGAGGTAGAAGACCGGGTAGACGGGTTCGTAGACTGCGAACACCGAGCGGGCGAGTGAGGCGGAGCCATCGGGAGCGGGGCCGTCGAGGTCCATCTTGTTGACGCCGATGGCGGCGGGAAGTCCGCGGGACTCGGCGAGGACGAGGAAGCGGTCAAGCATCCGGGGATGCGGCTCGGGATCGCGGACGGAGAACAGGAAGAGCGCCTGGTCCGGGTTGGCGAGGATGACCTGCTCGACATCCTGCGTATTCCGGGCGAGACGGCCGAGCGCGGAGCGGCGGGGTTCGACGAGTTCGATCTGCCCCTCCCCCTCTCCGACATCGGTGACCCACACGCGATCGCCGACCGCCACCAGATCGGTGCGCAGGCGTTCCCGACGCACGGTCCCGCGAACGGTGGAGAGCAGCGAGGATCCGTCATCGAGACGGGTCTCGAAGAACTTGCCGAACGCTCGCACGACGGTCGCAGGCGCCGACCCCTCGGGTGGGGCGGCGGGCTGCGAGCCGGGGCTGGCGGCGGAGGGTTTGGGCTGGGGACGGCGCCTCGGCGGCATCAGGAAGGCGCCGCCGGGGGAAGGCCGCCGCTTTCCACGCGACGCCACGTCCCCGCCGCACGCGGCGGGGACGTCACAGGCGCCCGACGCACCGGGTCAGGCGGGGGTGCAGATGCCACCAATGCAGAGCAGACCGGAGCAGCAGTGCAGATCGTTCCCGCAGCCGCCACCGCTGTACCGGCAGCAGTTGAAGCCGCCCTCCGTGTAGACGCCGTTGTCGTCGCAGGCGACGGCGCCGCCCTCCTGGCTGCATTCCTCGGTGGCGGCGCAGACGCCGCCGAGGGCGACCTGGCCGCGCGCCGAGGCGCGGTCGCCGTTGCCGCCCGAACTGGCCGAATCGCCGCTGGAGCACACGCCGTCGATGCAGTCGAAGCCGATGCAGCACCCGGCGCTGTCGTAGCAAGCACCGCCGCCGTAGCGGCAGCAATTGGTTGCGCCGTCGTAGTCGAGGCCGTTGTCGTCGCAGGCGACTTCGCCGCCCTCCTGGCTGCACTGGCCAACGCTCTCGCAGGCCTCTCCGAGGTAGAGCCAGCCGGACCCCGCCCCGCCGCCGCCGGGCCGCCCGCCAGCGCCGCCGTCGGGGTCGATGCAGACTGAATCGACGCACAGCAGACCGGCGCAGCAGTGGGGATCCTCGCCGCAGCCGCCGCCCTGGTACCGGCAGCAGTTGAGCGCGCCGTCCGCCGCGAACCCGTTGTCGGCGCAGTAGGTTTCGTCCTGGATCTGGTCGCACTGGGTGGTGTCGCGGCACTCCTCGCCGACCCGCAGGGAGCCGTCGGTCTCCTCGGCCTTGCAGACGCCGCCGCGGCAGTAGAGGCCGCCGCAGCAGTCGGAGCTGTACACGGCGTCGGAGCATTTTCCACCGTCGTTACGGCAGCAGTTGAGGCGTCCGTCGCTTTCGATGCCGTTGTTGCCGCAGACGGTGGAGCCGCCCTGCTGGCTGCACTGGATCGAGGTGCTGCAGGCCTCGCCCGGCGCGAGGTTGCCGCCGCCGCCCTGGTTGCCGCCTCCCCCCTGGTTGCCCTGGTTGCCGGTCCCGCCGGAGGTCGACTCGCCGCCGCAGCGGCCATTGATGCAGTAGTACCCGGAGCAGCACTGGAGGTCGGTGGAGCAGGAACCGCCCACGTTCCGGCAGCAGTTCTTCGCGCCGTCGTCGGCCAGTCCGTTGTCGGCGCAGACGACGGAGCCGCCGGACTGGCTGCACTCGCTGGTGGCGGTGCAGGACGCGCCGAGCGCGCGGCTCCCGCCCTGCTGGCCCCCGGTGCCGCCATCGCCGCCGCCGCCGCCGCAGACCCCGCCCGAGCAGAGCGCGGTGCCGCAGCAGTGGATGTCGGCGCCGCAGACGCCGCCGGCGTTGCGGCAGCAGTTGTAGGGGCCGTCGGCCTCGTGACGGTTGTCGCTGCAGATGACCGGGATGCCGCCGTCGGGCGTGCCGGCCTGGCTGCATTCCCAGTCTGCGCCGAACTCGGAACACCGGCCGCCAATGGCGACAAGGGTTTCCTGGGCGGCGGCGCGGCGGACGTTCGAGCGCCCGAAGGCGGCCGCCGCCAGTCCGGCGGCGAGTCCCGCGATGGTGCTGCGGCGATTCGCGGGAAACGCGAGCATGCGGGCGAGATCGTCGAAGCGGTTGCTTTCCATCGCCTACCCCTGCGTACCGGCGTTCCGAACCATCCGGGATGCGCCCGTCAACCAGCGGAACGCGCCAACGGCCGCGCGCGTTTCGCCGACCGCCGGACGGCCATTCCGAGTGATCATAGGCGGAACGTGCCAATCCGTCAACGAACACCCGGCATGGGCTGTGTCCGTACATGCAGGAACGCAAGTTGCCGTGGCTGCGGGCCTGCGGAGCGGTCAGGGCAGGAGGTGGGTCCACTCCCGCCGCGCGAAGCGCTCGGATGCCCGCCGCTCCGCCTCGGCAAGATCCGCGGGCCGGAGTTCCGCGGGCGTGACCGGCCCGGAACGGACGAGTTCGCCGCGGAGCCGCTCGATGATGGCGTCCCGGGGCAGATCGGTCTGCTGGCGCAAGGGCCCGACCCGCTTGTCCGCCGAGCGGGTGCCCTTGTCGCTGAGTTTCTCCTGCCCGATGCGCAGGGTCTGCAGCATCAGCGGCACGTTCATCTCGTAGGCCATCGTGGTGTGGTGGAGCACCGCGCCGAGGCGGCGAGCCTGCGCCGCGCCGCCGATCTTGCCGTTGGCGGAGGTGATGTCGTTCATGGGGGCGTACCAGGCATCGACGCCGAGGCCGCGCAGGGCGCGGATGGCCCAACTGTCGAGCGCGGCGTAGGACTCCGGGAACGAGTACCCGGCGACAAGCGACTCGGGGGCGTAGACGGACCAGGTGATGGCCCCCTCGGGTTCGATGAACATCGCGCCGCCCCCGCTGATCCGGCGGACGACCTGGATGCCGCTGGCGGCGGCGTTCTCCTCGTTCACCTCGTTGCGGACGGACTGGAACCGGCCGAGCACCACGCAGGGAGCGCTCCACGCCCAGAACCTGATAGTCGGACCCAGGTCACCCGCGCCCACCCGCTCGGTCAGCACCTCGTCGAGCGCCATGTTCATCAGCGGCGGCTGAGCGACCGGCGGGATGACGCTCCACCCGGTCGCCGCCCAGCGCTCCGCGAACCCGGGCGGTGCGGCCAGTTCGATTCGCTCTCCGGCGGTGGTCACGGCTGACTCCCGGTTCCCGCCGCGAGCGCCCGCGTCACGGCGATGGCGATGCCCTCTGGCGAGGTGCCGAGCAGTTCGGCTCCGGGGCGCAGCCGAGCCCGGATGCGGCGGGCGACGGCATCCTCCGGCTCGCCGGCGGGCGCGCCCTCGATCGCTGCGGCAAGGTCCTCGAAGGCCTCATCCGGGTAGAGAAAGAAGTCGCCGTGAACGAGCACCCCGGTCAGCCTGCCGTCCGCGATCTCGAAATCGACGGCGACCAGTTTCCCGCCGGGCGTCTTGTACTCGCCGTGATGCATGGTCATCGGTCCTGTCACGCGCCGCGCCGGCCGCCAGTTTTCGACGCCCGGGCGAGGGTACGGAGAACGGCTCGCGCCGCTCCCTCGCCGCTGAGCATCGCGCCGTTGTAGCTGGAGTCCACGGTGGCCTCCGACGCGAGGAAGAGGCCGGCGGGTCCAGGCTCGTTCCCAGGCAATCGCTGGTGGATGCCGGGCGGCTGGGCGAACTGCGAGAACGGCACGCGGCGGACCGCGACCACCCGCCAGGCGGCGGCGGGTTGCCCGAGCATGGCGGCCACCTCGGCGCGAGCGCTGCCCGCGATGGCGTCGTCATCGGCCAGCGCGGCCTCGCCGACCGCGACCGCGGCCAGCAGCCGCATGCCTGCCCGGGCGTAGCCGGGCTGGACCTCGGAGAGCGGAGCGACATGGTTGACGGCGCCAAGCCGCTGGCCGTTCACGATCAGCCGCGGCCCGATGCCCGGATCATCCGATCCTGCGAGGTAGACCGTGACCGAGGGCAGTCCGTCGCTGGCCGAGGGGATGCGCTCGATGCCGGTGAGCGCACGGGCGGCGGGGGGGTCGGCGGCGACCACCACCGCGGCGGCGGAAATCTCCTCGCCGCCGCAGCGCACGCCGGTGACCGCGCCCCCGGCATCCCGCACGAGGTCGGACACCGGGGCATTGAGCCGGATCGCATCGGCGGGCAAGCGGCCGGCAAGGGCATCCGGCATCGCGCCGATGCCGTCCGCGGGGAGCACCGCGCGGCCGGCGAGGAACATGCGGAGCGTGAAGAACATCCCGCCCGCCGACTGCGACAGCGTTGGGTCGAGCTGGATGCCGCCCCAGAACGGCCGGGCGAACCGGTCGATGAAGGCGGCGCTGAACCCCAGCGAGCGCAGGGCGTCGCGGGCGGCGAGATCGCCGAGCGGCGATTCCGAGGCCTCGGCGGCCGACTGCCAGTCCGCTCGCAGCACGCGGAGGGCAAGCGCGGCGAGCCGGGCCTTGTCCTCGAGGCCGAAAACGGAACTGGTGAGATCGCGGATCGCGGCCCCGGGGTGCAGCAACGGGTTCGCGAGGGGGACGAGCCGCCTGCCGGTCCAGACATGGGCGCCCGCGTCGAACGGAAGGGCGCGGAGGGCGGCGTAATCCACCCAGCGGCGGGCGGCGGGATAGGCGTCAAGCAGCACCTGGAAGCCGCGGTCGATGATGAACCCGTCGGGGGTGCGGTCGCTGCGGACGCGGCCGCCGACGCCCGCGGCGGCCTCGCGCACCCGCACCCGCTGTCCCCCCTCGTGGAGCGAAAGAGCGCAGACCAGCCCGGCCATGCCCGCGCCGACGATGACGACCGGCAGGGATCGGGGATCGGTCGGGGCTGCGGCGGGTGCCTCGGTCATGGTTCGCGGCGTCCTGGCATGTGGCGTGGGCGGAGGGATCAGCGGACGGCCGCGCGGATGCGATCGAGTTGGGCTTCGTCGAACTCGACGTGTCGTTCCACCTCGTCGGAGAGCGTGGTTTCCGCTCCCGCGGCATCGAGGGCGGTCCGCTCCCAGTCCTTCAGCGTGAGGTTCATCAGGAGGGAGACGAGGTCGCCACGGGCGGACTCCGCCTCGGCGAGCAGATCGGGGCCGGGCGCCGCGGGGGGTGGAGCGGTCAGGTCCGGCAGGCGCGGGTCGGGAGCGCGAAGGATGAGGTTGAGGCGGGCGAGCGCGATCTGGTCGCGGACGCGCATCTCGGCGACGAGCAGGCCCGCCTCCGGGGGAAGCGCGCCACCCCCCGCAAGCCCGCGGATGATGCGGGGAGCGCCGAGGAGTTCGTCGATGAGTTCCCGGTACTGGTCGAGCATGTCAGCGAGCCAGCGCGGCGGCCGCCGGCGCCTCGCGGGTGATCTCCCAGCCGATGCCGTAGGGATCGACGAAGCGGAAGGCGTTTTCCGAGGTGTTGGTGACGAGGAGCGGACGGACGAGGGCCTCGCCGCGGAGGGAATCGAAGGAACCGCCGTCGACCGTGACGGAGATGTGATCGATAGGGCCGCGGTCGAGGCGGGCGCCGCGGCCCGCGTTGACGAGGGCGAGGGTGATCGCGCCATTGTTCAGGAAGGAGACCTCGGCCGGGCGCCCGTCGTGGATGGCGGCCGTCCAGTCGTAGCCCTCCTCGACGAGTTCGAGGCCCCCCATGCCGCCGCGCCGGAAGCGACCGATGAGGTCCATGTCGAGGAAGGTCTGGTAGAAGTTCTCGGCCTTGGCGAGTTCGTTGACCAGCACCGCGATGTGGTTGACGTGCCCGAGCCGAACCCGGCGGACAAGGTCCGGCGGCGCGACGGCGAGGCCGAAGGGAGCGTCGGGGGCATTGGAGCCCGCGCCGTCGATGCGCACGCCGAGCGGTTCGCCCGGCTGGGTGGCCGGGGAATCGAACTCGAGGACGGCGTGTTCCCCCACCTTCGGCAGGGTGCGCTCGACCCAGGGCTGGTCCCGGCGGATGGCTTCGACCATCGCGCCGCGGTCGGTGGCCTCGAGGCTGACCCGCTCGCCGCTGTGAAGCACGAGGCGGATGTCCCCGCGCGATGCGCCGAGGCCGTCGAACCAGTCGTAGAGGCTGTCGATGACGCGCAGGGAGTGCGCGGCCACCGTCTGATCCACGTAGGGATCGTCGAAGCCGAGGCCGTGGGAGTCGCGGACGAGGATGACCTGCGCATCCGGGGTGCCGTTCACCGCGAGGCTCGCCTCGGGCGCCAGATCAGCGGGCGTCTCGAGCAGAAACCGGTACGCCATTCCCGAACACTCCCTTTCGTTCCAGTCCAACCCGCGGCGCGCCGCCGGACTTCCGGCGCGCGACGGGATTGTAGCGTACCGCCGAACCGGTACCGGGTGTGACTCGCTGGCCGTTGCGCCGCGGAGCCGGGACCGCTACTGTGCGGATGACTCCCCCGCAGGTCATGCATTCCCGCCGGCCCGGAACACGGCCCCGCCTTGGCGCGTGGCACTGGCAGGTCCGCTTGAACGTGCAGGGGTTACCGATGGACGACATGCGCATCGATCGACGCAGCATCCTGCTGGTTGCCGCCGGATTCGCCGCCGCGTCCGGGGCGGGGACGCCCGGAGCCGGGGCGAGGAAGGGCTCGGGGCGCGAGATCGCCCGCCGCGCCGCGAAGTACGAGGGGTTGCCCTACGTCTGGGCCGGCAATTCCCCGAGAACCGGGTTCGACTGCTCGGGGCTGACCCAGTTCGTGGTCCGCAAAGTCACCGGAACGGACATCACCCATTCGGTCGAGTTGCAGTGGAACTACGGCAGGAACGTCAAGTACGGGACGTGGCAACCGGGAGACCTGATCTTCTTCGAGAACACCTACCAGCCGGGGTTGAGCCATGTCGGCATCTACCTCCGGCGCAACCTGTTCATCCACGCCGAGAACGAGAATACAGGGGTGGTCGTGACCGACCTTGCGGCGGAGTACTACGCATCGCGGTATGCGGGCGCCCGGCGCGTGTAGACCGGAATTCCGGGGCCAGATGCGACGAAGCCCCAGGGCGGAACGGCGGATGCCGTCCCTGCCCCGGGGCTTCGATGTGGGAATTGCCGGGCCTAGAACTCGTCGTCGTAGCCGCGCAGATCGCGCAGAAGTTCGCGGACCTGCAGGGAGGTCTCCCGTCGCCGTTCCTCGTCGATGAAGACATAGAAGGCCAGCCCGAGCAGCGTGCCCAGCCACATGAGCTTGAATCCGCCGCCGCCCTTCTTCGGGGGGCGGGAGACGCTCGCGGGCGACGCCGCGGCGGCACGGAGTTCGCGCAGCGCGGTTTCGGCTTCCTCGCGGGCGCGCTCGGCGCGCGCCCGCGCCTCGTGCGCCTCCCTGACCGCGCCGTCGGCCGCGCCGTGGATGAGGCCGAGCGCCTCGCGGCCGAGGCTGGCGGCATCGCTCGCGGCATGGCGAGCGGCGGAGGCAAGGTCGTCGCGCGAGGACGCCTCGCCCCGGGTGCGGGCGTTCTGCCAGAGATCGACCGCAAGGGTGGCGGCCTGCTGGGCGACATCGCGGATCAGCGGTTGCAGCGTGTCGGAGGCGCCGCGCCCGGCAAGGCCGGCGAAGCGCTCGCCTGCACCGAAGGCCTGCTCGGCCCGGGAGACCGCGGCGATGGCGGCCTGGGCGGCGGCGGCCTGCGCGGCGGTGAGCGCCGAGAAGTCGACGGCAACCTGCTCGCGACCCCGTTCCACGGCCTCCTCGGCCCGCTCCCGGGCCTCGCCGGCGACTCCGGAGACCCGGTCCGCCGCGTCATCGGCGGCGGCGCGCAGGTGGATTCCCCCTGAGTGGTCGTCGCGCCGGGGGCGCCTCCCGAACTCGACCGCGTCGGCCAGCGCCCCGCCCCCGACCGCGCGCACCAGCGGCAACTTGCTGCGGATCTTGCGGGAGACATCCGGCGCGTGCCGGTCGAGCGCGGCGACCAGTTCGGGAGCCACCTCGGCCACCTGGTCGACGACCTGCTGGAAGTCCGAGCCGCCGCCCGGGCGAGCGCCAAGGCCTGCTGCGCCGGATTGGCCGGTCTGGCCCTCCCGCTTCCTGGTCATCGCCAGCGCCAGCGCGCCGAGGAGACCGGCGGCGGCGCTGGCGGCGGCGATCACCTGACCGCTCGATCGTTCGTCGTCGAGTTCGTCCATCATCGGTTCTCCCGGTGAGCGGCCCGGCGGGCCGCGCAAGTCCTCTGCGAAAATTGTAATTCGCGGCGGAAATGGGAGACGCCCCCCGAGTCGCGCGGCGCCGCCGGCCGCCCTGCTGGAGATCATCCGAGATGCTGCTCGTCCTCGAGGTCGGCAACACCAACACGCATTGCGGTCTGTACGAGCACGGCCGCGCGCCGCTGCGGTCGTCGTTCCGGCTCTCGACCGTGCGCGACCGGATGCCGGACGAGTGGCTGGCGATGCTCGCAGCCCTGCTCGCCAACGACGGGCTCGATCTTGGCGACATCGACGCGGTGGTGCTGTCGAGCGTGGTGCCGCAGGTGACCTCGGCGCTGGCCGAAATGACCCGCACACGGCTGAACATCGAACCGCTGGTGATCGACCCCGCGCTCGATCTCGGAATCCGGTTGCTGGTGGACGAACCGGAGAAGGTGGGGGCCGACCGGATCGTCGATTGCATCGCCGCTCACGCCCGGTACGGCGGCCCGGCGATCATCATCGACCTCGGCACGGCGACCACGTTCGACGTCACCGACGGCGACGGCAACTACCTCGGCGGGGCCATCGCGGCGGGCGTCGGCACCTCGCTGAAGGCGCTCGCGGCGAATGCGGCGCAACTCTTCTCGGTCGAACTGAAGCAGCCGGAGCGGATCGTCGGCCGGACGACCGCGGCACAGCTGCAGTCGGGGATCGTGGAGGGGCATCAGGCGATGCTGGAGGGGATGATCCTCCGCATTCGGGGGGAGATCGGGGTGAATGCCCCGGTGATCCTGACCGGCGGATTCGCCCGGCTGTTCGCTGGCCGCTCTCCCCTCTTCGATCACTACGATCCCGACCTGACGATCGACGGGCTGAGGATGATCCACGACCGGATCGCCGGGAGCGGAGGCGGGCGATGACCCGCGACTGGACGATCCGCCCGTTCGACGAGGAGCGCGACGCTCCGCTCCGCGCCCGCGTGGCGCAAAGGCTGAACCCCGGGGCCACGGTTTCGCCGCGGGACCCGGGCGAACTCGACCGCTACTTCGAGGCCTACGCCCGCGGCGAACGCGGAACGGAGGGGGATACCTTCGTCGCGCACGGCCCGGACGGCGCGGCCGCCGGGCTGCTCTCCCTGTTCAGCGAACCCGACTACTTCACCGGCCACCTCCGCGCCTACGTCGCGTTCCTCGCCGTCGACGAGGTGGCCGAGGGCCGGGGCGCCGGGCGGGCGTTGATGGCGCATGCGGAGCGCTGGGCACAGGAGCACGGCTGCAAGGAGGTGTGCCTCGACGTCTGGGCCGGAAACGCCCGGGCGATCGCGTTCTACGAGCGGCTGGGATTCCTGCCGGACCACATCCGGATGGCGAGGCCGCTGGCCGGCAATAACCCCGCCTGAGCTTGTGAGAAAACGCACAAACGTGGGAAACTCCGGCGCATCGAGGCGGGCGCATGGCGCGGGAAGGCGGGTGGACCGGTGACGGTTCTGGAGAACATGGCGGGGTTCAAGGCGTCGCCCGGAGAGGGTGCGCTGCGTCTCGCGGTGCAGCGCTCGGGCCGCCTGACCGAGGACACGCTGGGGTTGCTGCACGCCATCGGGCTGGAGTTCGAGAGCTACGGCCAGCGGCTGTTTTCGCACTGCCGCAACTTCCCGCTGAGCATCCTGTACGGGCGGGACGACGACATCCCGGATTACGTGGGCCGCGGCACGGTCGATCTGGGCATCGTCGGGCGCAACCTGATCCACGAGGAAGGGGTCGAGGTCGAGGAGTTGCTGCCGCTCGGCTTCGGCTACTGCGCGCTGATCGTCGCGGTGCTGCGCGATTCCCCGATCACCGCGCCGGAGGAGTTGCTTGAGGCGCGGATCGCCACCTCCTACCCGAACTCGGCCCGGAAGTACTTCGAACGCCTCGGCGGCAAGCCCGAGATCATCACCATCAGCGGGTCGGTGGAGGTTGCGCCCTCGCTGGGGCTGGCCGACGCGGTGGTGGAACTGACCGCGACCGGGTCCACGCTGCTGCTGAACGACCTAAGGCCCATCCACCAGATTCTCGAATCGGAGGCGGTGCTGGTGGCCAACCGCGCCGCGGTCGCCGATCCGGCGCGGAAGGCGAACATCGACCGCCTGCTGATGCGGATCGACGCGGTGCGTTCGGCAAAGCGATTCCGCTACGTGATGATGACCGCGCCCGAGGACCGGCTGGGCGAGATCCGCGCCCTGATCCCGGGCTTGCAATCACCCACCGTGGTGCCGCTGGCCGACCCGGGCTGGGTGGCAGTGCACACCGCCATCGAGGAGAGCACCTTCTGGGAGTGCGTCGAGCGGCTGCGGGCCGCGGGCGCGACCGCGATCCTCGTCTCCCCGCTGGAAAAACTGCTGCTGTAGGCGGGGGCGCGGCGGCGCTCGTCTATCATTCATGGGCACGGGCGTCGGGCCGGGCCGGTCGGCCCGTCGCGATGGCGATGGCGGCACAAGGAGAGCGCGTATGGGTTCGGGCACGGCCGGGCGGCGGTCCTTCGATCCGGAGGCGATGGTCAAGACCGCGGTGCGCTCGATGGGGCGCTACCAGCGGCAGGAAGCGCCGGCGCGGCTGCCGGACCGGCAGGTGCGGCTCGACTGGAACGAGTCGCCGCACGGCCCCTCGCCGAAGGCCCGGGCCGCGTTGGCCGAGTTCGAGCACTACCACCGCTACCCCGAGTTCGACGCGGGCAGCCTGCGGGCCGCGCTGGCCCGGTACATCGGATGCGCCCCGGAGCAGGTGCTGGCAGGGGCGGGGCTGGATGACGTGCTCAACACCCTCGCCATGCTGGTGCTGGAGCCCGGCGACCGGGTGATCATTTCGGAGCCAACCTTCGGGGTCTACCGGCCGCTGTTTTCGGGCCACGGGGCCGAGGTGCTGGACGTGCCGTTGGCCCCGGGCTGGCAACTCGACGTCGACGCCATCCTCGCCGCGGTCACCGACCGCACCAAGATGATCGTGATCTGCAACCCCAATAACCCCACTGGCAACACCTTCGACCCGGAGGCGGTCGAGCGCATCTGCGCCGAAGCGCCCTGCATCGTGGTGATCGACGAGGCCTACGCCGAGTTCGCGGGCGTCAACCACGTCCCGCTGATGGAGAAGTACCCGAACGTCGCGGTGATGCGGACGATGAGCAAGTTCGCCGGGCTTGCCGGGATGCGGGTCGGGTACGGCGCGTTTCCGGCGGGCGTGGTCGACTACGCGATGCAGGTGATGCCCGCCTTCGGCAACGTCGGCACCGCCTCCTCGGCGGTGGCGGTGGCCTCGCTGGAGGATCTCGACTACCTGCAGGGGATCATCGGGCGAATCATCGCGGACCGCGAGGCGCTGGCCGCCCGGCTGCGCGAAATCCCGGGCGTGGAGCCGATGCCCTCTGCCACCAACTTCATGCTGGTGCGGCTGCCGGTGGAAAACGCCGGGCCGGTAGTAGAGGAACTGGCGAACCGCGGCGTCTTCGTGCGCCACTTCGGCAGGCCGGACATGGGCCTGCGCGAGTACCTTCGGGTGTCCATCGGCACCGCGGAGGAGAACGGCATCTTCGCCAACGAACTGGAGGACATCCTGAAAGGCGTGAACTGGTGAGCGCCGACGGCGGCAGCCTCGTCCAGCCGATCCGGCGCGGCCGCGTCGAGCGCAAGACGCTGGAAACGACGATCGACCTCGCGGTCGACCTCGATGGCGGCCCGGTCGAGGCCAGCACCGGCGTGCGCTTCCTCGACCACATGCTCGACGCCTTCGGCCGGCATGGCCGTTTCGGGCTGGCGGTTCGCTGCGACGGCGACGCGGCGATGGACCCCCACCACACTGTCGAGGACGTGGGCATCGCGCTCGGGCTCGCGGTCCGACAGGCGCTGGGAGAGCGGCGCGGCATCGCCCGCTACGGCCATGCCTACGCCCCGCTGGACGAGGCGCTGGCGCGGGCGGTGATCGACGTCTCCGGCCGGCCCTATCTCGAGTTCGTCGCCGTGATGCCGGAGCCGGTGATCGGCGCGGATTTTGCGAGCAGCCTCGTGGAGGAGTTCTGGCGCGCGCTGGCCGTCAACGCCGGACTGACCGTTCACATCGACCTGATCCGCGCACGCAATGCGCACCACGCCGCCGAGGCGGTCTTCAAGGCCGGAGCGATCGCCCTGCACGATGCCGTGCGGATCACCGGCGACACCACCCGTGTCCCGTCGACCAAGGGGATGCTGGCATGACCCCGGAGATCGCGGTTGTGGATCACGGTGCGGGCAACCTTCGCTCCATCACGCGGGCGCTCGAGGCCGCGGGCGCCCGGCCGGTGATCACCACCGACCCGGCGACGATCCGCGCGGCCGATGGCATCGTGCTGCCGGGAGTCGGCGCGGCCTGCGCGGCGATGACGCGGCTCGACGACCTCGGCCTGACCGGGTTGCTGCGGGAGCGGGTGGCCTCCGGTGCGCCGTTTCTCGGCATCTGCCTCGGCATGCAACTGCTGTTCGGCCATCAGGAGGAAGGCGACACCGAGGGGCTCGGGGTGCTGCGCGGCCGGGTGCGCATGCTCGCGCCGGGGGTGAAGATCCCGCAGATCGGCTGGAACGCGGTGCGCGCCACCGGCGACGGGCCGCTCGGCCCCGCCGGAACCGAGGACGACTTCTACTTCGTGCACAGCTACGTCGTCGATGGCGCGGACCCGGCGGACGTGGCAGGCGTCACCCGCTACGGCGAGGCGTTCCCGAGCGTGGTCGCTCGCGGCCACGTCTGGGGAACCCAGTTCCACCCGGAGAAGAGCAGCGGGGCGGGGCTGAACCTGGTTCGAGCCTGGGTGGAGATGGTGCGCGACACCGTCAGCGCGAAGGCGGGCGCGGCGTGATCGTCTATCCGGCCATCGACCTGCGCGGCGGACAGTGCGTGCGGTTGGTCGAGGGGGATTTCGGCCGCGAGACGGCGTTCGACGCCGATCCTGGCGAGGCCGCCATGCGCTGGGCGGCCGCTGGCGCGGAATGGCTGCACGTCGTCGATCTGGACGGGGCGCGGGCCGGCGAGCCGGCCAACCTGGCAGCCATCCGGCGCATCCGCGAGGCGGTCTCCATTCCGGTGCAACTGGGCGGCGGCCTGCGCCGGCGGGAACACCTGGAGGCGGCATTCGCGCTGGGCATCGACCGGGTGATTCTCGGCACCGCCGCCATTGCTGACCATGCCCTGGTGGAGGATGCGGTGCTCGCCCACGGGGGACGGGTGGCGGTCGGGCTCGACGCCCGCGACGGCCACCTCGCCGCCGCGGGCTGGCTCGAGCAGACGGATGTGTCGGCGATCCGGTTGGCCGAGTTGCTGCGGGGACTTGGGGTCGAGCACTTCATCGTCACCGACATCGCGCGGGACGGCACGCTGAAGGGGCCAAACCTCGGGCAACTCGCGGAGATGGTGGACGTGCTCGGCTCCGGGGTGATCGCGTCCGGCGGGGTCGGGACCCTCGACGACATCGGCCGCATCGCCGAGACCGGCGCGGACGGGGCGATCGTCGGCCGCGCGCTCTACGACGGACGGGTGCGACTGGAGGACGCCATCGGCCTCGCCCGCCGCTGGCAGCACGACCTGTGAGCGACGACGTGAGCACCACCGCCGGGTTCCCCGACCCAGCCGCCAGCGTTCGCGCCGCCGCCGATGCGCTGGAGAACGTGGTGTACCGGCGAGTCATCCCCTGCCTCGACGTGACCGATGGCCGGGTGGTCAAGGGCATCGAGTTCGTCGACCTGCGGGATGCCGGCGACCCGGTGGAACTGGCCGCGTTCTATAACCGCGAAGGCGCCGACGAACTGGTGTTCCTGGACATCACGGCCTCCTCGGACAGCCGGAAGACGATGGTGGAGGTCATCGAGCGGACCTCGGACCAGTTGTTCATCCCGCTGACCGTCGGCGGCGGGGTGCGGGCCACCTCGGACATGCACGAATTGCTGCGGGCGGGCGCGGACAAGGTGTCGATCAACACCGCGGCCATCGCCGACCCGTCGCTGATCGAGGCGGGGGCGGACCTGTTCGGCAAGCAGTGCATCGTCGTCGCGATCGACGCCCGCCGGGAGCAGGATGGTTCGGGCTGGGGGGTCTACACCCACGGCGGGCGCCGGCCTGCCGGGCTCGACGCGGTGCGCTGGGCGGCCGAGGCGGCGCGTCGCGGCGCGGGCGAAATCCTTTTGACCAGCATGGACCGGGACGGCACCAGGGACGGGTACGACCTCGCCCTGCTGGAGGCCGTCGCGGCGGCCTGCGAGGTGCCGGTGATCGCGTCCGGCGGCGCGGGCGACCTCGGCCACCTGGTCGATGCCCTGGCCCCGGGCCGGGCCGACGCCGTGCTGGCAGCCTCGATTTTTCACTTCGGCGAACACCGGGTGATCGACGCCAAGCGGCGACTCGCCGCGCATGGCATTCCGGTCCGGTTGCCGCGGTGAGCCAGTTCGGCGGCGCGCTCGACGCCATCCGCTGGCCAGAGGACGGGTTGATCCCCGCGGTCGCGCAGGACGAGCAGACCGGCGTCGTGCTGATGACCGCGTTCATGGACCGCGAGGCGCTTGCGACCACCCTCGAAACGGGGCTGGTGCACTACCGCAGCCGCAGCCGCAATGCGCGCTGGCTGAAGGGAGAGTCGAGCGGCAACGTGCAGCGTCTCTCGGAGATCCGGGTCAACTGCGACCGCAACAGCCTGCTGTTGCTGGTGCGGCAGCACGGCGCCGTCTGTCACGACGGGTTCCCAAGCTGCTACTACCGGCGGTTGGAGCGGGATGGCTCGCTGGCGGTGCTGCACGCCCGGGAGTTCGACCCCAGGACCGTCTATGGCGGGGGCGCCGACGCGGACGCCGTCGGCGGGTCTGGCCTTGCGGCGAGCGCACGGCTGCTGTTCGGGGCCTACGCCTGGCTGCGCGATCACGATCTCGAGACGGAGTCCGGCACCTCCCGGCGGTTGCGTGCGGCGGAGGACACCGTCTCCGCGCGGCTTGCCGACGAACTCGAGGAACTTGCCGGGGCGGTCCTCGGTGAACACCTGCATGGCTCCGCGCGGGAGACCGCCCTGATCGAGGCCACGCAGTGCCTCTACTGGACGACGCTGGCTGCCCTCCGCGCCGGCGAGCCGTGGGCGGCCTACCGGCCCGATCTCGCGCTTGCCGGGCGTGACGGCGGACCGGAGGCGGATCCCTCCCCGGAGGCGGCGGCGTTGGCGCTCCGGGAGACCGCCGCCGCGTGGCGCTCGGGCTCGGCGGCGTCCGACCCGTGGCGATTCCGGACGGCGGCGCGGGTGGTGGGCGCGGCGGCCCGCGCCGCGGGCGTTTCACCGGCGGAGATCGTCGAGGCCGACCTCGCCGAGTTGCGAACCCGCCCCTACCTGCGGCCGTGGTTCTCCGGGGCCGGCGAATGAGGGACGGCAACGGACTGACCGGGATCGAGGGGTTCGACGACGGCCACGAGGAACGGCTGTGGGCGCCGTGGCGGATGCGCTACGTGGGCGGTCACCGCGAGCCGGGCTGCGTCTTCTGCAACCGGCTGGCCGGGCACGACGACCCTCAGTCGCTCATCCTGTGGCGCGGGGAGCACGCCTTCGCGATCATGAACCTGTTTCCCTACAACACCGGCCACATCATGCTGGCGCCCAACGACCACGCCGCCGGACCCGAGGAGGCCGATCCCCGGGCGCTGGCCGAAATGGCCCTGACCATGCCGTCCATCCTGCGGGCGCTGCGGCGCGCGCTGAACTGTGACGGGTTCAACCTCGGGGCCAACGTCGGTGGCATCGCCGGCGCGGGCATCGCCTCGCACCTGCACGAGCACATCGTGCCGCGGTGGGCGGGCGACGCCAACTTCATGCCGATCCTGGCCTCGACGATGGTGATGCCCGAACTCATACCGGTCACCTACGCCAAACTCCGGGCCGAGATCGCGCGGGAACCCGGCGCCCCGGCGCGGTTCCCGGTGGCGGTCACCTGGGCGGCCGGGGAGCGGGTGCTGGCGGATGCGCAGGGGCGGCTGCCGACTGCAGAGGCGAGCCCGGATGAACCGCTCTGGCGCGCCGCGATCCGGCTCGCGCAGGCGGTGGCCCCGGATCGCACGCTGGACGTGGTCTGGGCGGGATCCGAGTCGGCTATCGGGATGACGGCGCTGGGCATCTCCGCCGACTGGCTGCCGGAAGACCGGGCGTCCTGGATCGGCCCCGCCGAGTTCACCGATCCGGTCGACCAGGCGGTCGCGAACCGCGCGGTGTGGATGGCGCAACGGGTCCACCAGGGGCGAACCCCGGACCGCTGACGCGGGCGGAGACTGGGCCGGGGCGACCCGGCGAACCTATAATCCGGCAACGTCTCGGGCGGTCCGGGCCGCCGGAAGAAGGTGGATCGGTGGCGGGAGCAGACATCCGGCAATTCTCATCGGACCGGCGCGGCGTGCGCGTCAACGGGCTGCTCGGCACGGGCATCGCCGGGCTGTCGGCGCTGGCCGACACCCTGATCTTCCCGTCCATTGTGCTGGCCTTCTTCGCCGGCCAGATGACGCGCAGCTACGTCACCATCGGGTTCGTGGCGGCGATCGCGAGCGGGGTCTGGGCGCTGTCCCGGCTGCCCGCCGCGATGCTGACCGCGCCACAGCGGCGCAAGCAGCCGTGGGCACTGGCGGCAGCGCTGGTCCGCGCCGCGGCGCTCGGGTTGCTGGCGTTCGTGACCTACCGCGTCCCGCCCGGCGGGCTTGCCGGCAGCGAGGATGCCTTGCTGCGGTCGTTCCTGATCTGCTACGTGGCGTACGCCATCGCCAACGGCTTCGCCAGCGTGCCCACCGAGTCGCTGCTGGCGAAGTCGGTGCCGAACACCTCGCGGGCGCAGTTCTACCGGCAGCGGTCGTGGCTCGGGGCCCTGCTGGCGGTGGCGGGCGCCCTGGTCGTGGCGCAGCTCTTCCGCGACGGCGGCCCCGCCACGCCGCGCCAGTTCGCGCTGGCCTTCCTGACGGCGGCGGTCTGCCAGGCCGCGGCGGCGATCTTCATCGGGTCGGTCCGGGAGCCGCTGCGGGTGGCCGAGAGCCGCGGCGCCATGCCGGTGGCGGCGTTCCGCGCGGTGCCGCAGGCCCTTGCCGACCGGGATTTCCGGCGGTTCATCATCTTCCGGGTGCTGCTGTCGCTGACGGCGATCATCGACCCGTTCCTGATCCTGTTCGCGGTGACGCGGCTGGGGCTGTCCGGGGCGATCGCCGGCGCCTACGTGCTGGCGTATGTGCTCGGCGTGCTGATGTCCCAGCCGGTGTGGGCCGCGGTGGCGCGGACGGCCGGCGACCGCGCCTGCCTGCAGGTGTCGGCGTTTTTGCGGTTGCTCGCTCCCCTGCTGGCG